>CAIXAQ010000587.1 GCA_903917425.1 uncultured Bacteroidales bacterium | reverse complement strand
CTCCTGATTGCGTAATAATTGTTCGGCTTTTTCTTTTGCTTCTTTTGTAATTCTCGATGAGCCGGTTAGTACACCCTCAGGACCAACGTACACATCGAGGAGTTCCACTCCATTGTCGGTTAATTTAAATTCACGGATTTGATTCGAGTGCGCCATTCCTCGTGATTTGAGTATGTACATTCCGCGGTTGCGCTCTCCGCCTAATTCAATATCGCGTAAGAGTAACCATGTGTCAATTAATGATGATATATCTATTCCTGTATAATCACTCACTCCAGTTGTCAAATGTGTCATAAACACACTGATATGATTGATTTTTAAAAAGTCGACCATACGCATGATCATTGACTTGGCCTCAATCTGGTTAGTGCCGATGATAAAACTGCTCAAAGGGTCAATAACCACAACCTTAGGTTTAAAATCATTCACAGCTTTGTGCATGGCGGTCAGGTAGGATTCTAAACCGTAAAAAGTAGGGCGTTTTGCGTGAAATATTAACAATCCCTTTTTGTCCCATTGTTCCAGATCGATGCCGATAGAAAGCATGTTGCGCATAATCTGCCGGGGCGATTCTTCCAACGCAAAATAGAGTGTTTTTTCTCCGCGAGCGCAGGCGGCATCGGAAAAACATGCGGCTAAACTGCTTTTCCCCACACCGGCTGTGCCGGAGACAAGCACAATGCTTCCCCGGTAATACCCTTTATTGCCCAGCATGGTATCCAGGCGTGGGATACCGCTTGATATCCGTTCGGACGACACTGTGTGTTCCTGTCCAATGGAGGTGATGGGCAAAACAGAAAACCCGGTTTCTTCGATGATGAACGGATACTCGTTTGTGCCATGGGTTGAACCCCGATATTTTACGATCCGCAATCTACGGGTAGATGATTGTTCCGTAACGCGGTGGTCGAGCACAATAACACAATCACTCACGTATTCTTCCAATCCCTGCCGCGTGAGTGTACCTTCACCCCGCTCGCCGGTAACTATGGCTGTTACGCCTTTTTCTTTCAGCCATTGAAATAAGCGGCGGAGCTCGGAACGCAATATAAGCGGATTTGGCAAACCTGAAAAGAGCGTTTCTATCGTATCCAATACCACCCGTTTGGCGCCTATACTGTCAATTGCATAATTGAGCCGGATAAATAAACCCTCCAGGTCGTATTCTCCAGTTTCTTCAATTTCCTTGCGTTCGACATGTACATGGTCGAGAACCATTTTTTTGTCTGCAACTAATTTATCCAGGTCATAACCGAGTGAAACAACGTTTGCGGCCAGGTCTTTTTCCGTTTCCTCGAAGGCTAGAAAAACGCCGGGTTCGTTGTACATCATCGCGCCATGAACGAGAAACTCCATGGCAAACAGGGTTTTTCCACAACCAGCGCTTCCGCAGACAAGCGTTGGCCTCCCTTTGGGTATTCCGCCCCCGGTTATTTCGTCCAAACCCTGGATACCTGTAAGAGATTTGGGAAGTGTTTTGTTTGGTGATGCATTTGTCTTTTTATCCATGTGAAGTACCCTCCTATCTTATTTAATTTTAAAACAGTTTTAGTTCCAATCAGTCAGAATCCTTTCCGTTTAGTCCATAAAGAAGAACGTAACAAATCAGCTTGATCAAAGGTAATTTGGCCACAGATTTCACAGATTTAAACTGCTTTCAGCAGTTTTTATAAATGAAATTTGATTCCAATTAAATGAATATTTTTCTGCGTAATTTGTGTAATCTGTGGCACATATCTGTTTGTCATTGTATTAAGCTAACTGATTAGCTATAGAAGAACAACTATTAATGTATTCCAAAGCAATTTGTAAGTAGCAAAATCAATCATTTCAATTTATTTCTGTTATTTCTCATTGGCAGGCACCAATGCATTTGTGTACGAGGCAGGCTAATATTTGCATTAATCCTTCTACAGCAGTTCAGTGTCAATGTAGGTTCCCATGCCTGTCGCAATACAAAAGCAGCGGTTTCTCCTTGAATACGAGGAGAAATATCATGGGAAATAGGTGGAAAATGTAATACTTAGTACTAAAGGCGACAGCTTATGCTGTTTCGCGGCAGGGAAATCCAGGTACTCATTATTGCTGATTTATTCCGCTAAATCACTCTTTACCGCTATAAAAGGAATATGGGGCATGTATTAAGTTGATCTACTACACAAATATACAATATTTGTATAGCGAAAACAATGATTATTATTCTTCTGCTAAAAACACAAAACTAAAACTTATTTAACTCCCGATCGCGCACCGCGCATCCGCTTCATACGTTTTTTCCGTGTTTTTGGTATTTCTTATTGCTTATCGGGAAAAAAGTTATTCCCGCTTAAGCCCTATTACAGGAACCCAGAACGAATAATCCAATCAATAATTCAATTTCTTGCCTGCTTGCACTCTTTCACTGGATTACTGGCACACTTTGTCCGCAATATTCACAATAGTTCTATTTGTTCTGTATAAGATCTGATTATAACTGAATATTTTTTGCAATCCCATTAAATCCCGTAATTAGTTACTAACTTTGTATTGAGTCATCTGTCTAAGTTAACAGGGCTGCCTTACATTTAAGCCTTTCTCACCCGATTTCAATTTTGTGACCTGAGTAGTTAGAAATACACATTACTTCGCTTACGAATTTGCTTACGGACCTCAAACTGCAAAAGAAAGCATACTTTCTTTAAGCTATATTTCCGTGATAAGAAAACTAATTGTACAAGCACTTTGTAGAATGAATAAAATTAACTTATCCGAAGCAACCCTCCTTCGTGCTAAAGCGGAAGCGTTCCTTAAAAACAATTCATCTGGCACGGATCTCCGTTTCAGCGAAGTCGATGCATTAAAACTAATTCATGAACTTCAGGTATACCAGGTTGAACTTGAATTACAAAACCAGGAACTCATACTCTCAAACAAAGAAGCGGAATTAGCAACCAAAAAATATAATGAATTATTCAATTTTACACTTATCGGCTATTTTACACTGTCCATAAATGGTGAAATAAAAGAGGTAAACCTGAAAGGTGCAATTATACTCGGTAAGGATCAATCCGAATTGATAAACAGAAGATTTGGAGTTTATATTTCAGATGAATCAAAACCGGCTTTCAACCTTTTTCTTTCTAATATTTTTAACAGCCTTGAACTGCAAACCTGCGAAGTCACATTAGAAGCAAACCACTTAGCACCTATAGCCCTGACCTTAACAGGCATTATTTCAAAAAATGCGAACCAATGCGTTATAACAGCAGTCGATATTTCCGAATCCTACAGAAAAATTGAAATCCTGAAGCAGAATGATAAGTTTTTACGTGAAATTCAGGAATTGGCTCAACTTGGTGCTTATTCATTTGATATTGTTGCCGATAAATGGATAAGTTCCGAAGTTCTCGATCATATATTTGGTATTAGTTCTGACTTTGTTAAGTCTTTTGAAAGTTGGACGTCCATAATCCATCCCGACTGGCAGCAGGTTATGGCAGATTATTTCAGGGATGAAGTTATTGGAAAGAATGGAATATTTGATAAAGAGTATAAAATTGTGCGGCTAAATGATAAGACTGAACGCTGGGTATATGGAAAAGGCGAGGTAAAATACAATATTCTGAATCAGCCAATACTTATGGTTGGTACCATTCGCGATATTACCGAACGGAAATTTACTGAAGAAGAAATAAAGCGTAAAAATGCTGAACTTGAAAATGTTATTGCCGAAAAAGACAAGTTTTTCTCTATTATAGCCCACGACCTGCGTGGCCCTTTTAACGGATTTTTAGGTTTAACGGAAATAATGGCAAAAGAACTGAATACGTTGACGACTGATGATCTTCAGAAAATTTCGATTAGTTTGAACAATTCAGCCAACAATCTGTATAGCCTTCTCACTAACCTTCTGGAATGGGCACGTATACAGCAGGATGCTATAAAATTTGAGCCTAAGTCTCTGCTTGTATTGCATGTAGTAACATCAACCATCCAACCGCTGGTAGATCTGGCCGAAAAAAAAGGAATTGCTGTAACCCTCGACATTCCAGAAAATATTGAAGTTATAGCCGATGAAAATATGTTAGCATCAACCATTCGCAACTTTGCATCAAATGCTGTAAAGTTTACACCATCAGGTGGATTTGTAAATATATCAGCAAAGCCATCTGGTGACGATAACATTGTATTTGCAGTGAAAGATTCAGGCATCGGCATGAATGCTGAAATGATTTCCAACTTGTTCAAACTCGATGCAAATATAGGCCGCAAAGGTACTGCTGACGAACCCAGCACAGGATTGGGATTGCTGTTATGTAATGAATTTATCAGAAAACACGGGGGCCGCATTTGGGTTGAAAGCAGCACACAGGAAGGAAGTACGTTTTATTTTATTTTGCCTAAATCGAATTTAACCCAAAACTCATAACGCCTATACTCTCGCCATTTGGAGCTGATTTGTAATCCATGAGGGTATAATTTTCTAATCTGCTTTCCTTTTGAGTCCAGGTCAAATCTTCAATTAGGCAATCTTTTCAATTTATATCTCTGGTAATTGCGCGTATAGGTATTTTTTATTTCTCATTTCCGCGCATCGGGCATCCGCTTCATAAGTTTTTTCCGTGTTATAGGTATTCTTTATTGCTGATCGAAAAAAACGTTATTCCCTCTAAAGCCCTATTACAGGCACCCAAACAACGATCAACGAATAACGATTAACAAATAACCCATAACTAAGAACCATTATCCATTATCCATTGTCCATTGTCCATTGTCCATTATCCATTGTCCATTATCCATTTCCATCCCCAGCCTCTCTAATCCCCTCTCGCACTCCTCAGTATTTGCTGGCGGGGCCGTCTACTCGATTAGCGTGCGTATTTTTTTTTCATATTATCGTCAAATGTAATCATGAGGCTTCTGCTTACAATTAATCCTCTTTGGTAGATAACGTCCCAATCTGGTATTAATTCAGTAATTCGTATAGCCTCTTTCATAAATATATTATTTCTGTCAGTTATAATGACACTCGTATCTGGTCCAAATTCTGTCCCATTTGTATAATTAGTCAATAAACTATCGATTTGACCGTCCTGATTTGGTTGTATGCCTACAAATACTTGGATGTGTTTATCCTTTAGG
>CAIXAQ010000586.1 GCA_903917425.1 uncultured Bacteroidales bacterium | reverse complement strand
TAGAGTTGTGATTTTTCGTACGCATTATTGATACCAATAAATTGGTGTATGAGAATAAAAGCCTGTATAACAGAATAATAGGTAAATGTAAAACAGACTGAATTTTTTTGTTGAGTTTATTATGCCTGCTTATCAGGCGATTTCTTTTTATGGAAAAGGTTCAGAATATAATGACTGATTGAATTGATAGCTTCCGGATTATTAGAAACGTACCTGTTCAGCGCATCTAAAATCAGAACTCCGGCCTGTATGTATAATTTCTGGCTACGCGTTCCGGCAAATACTTTTTTGCTTATTAACCCGGTAGCCAAAGGAAGTAAAATAGTGAAAAAGCTATTTCGAACTTCAGGAGATGCTGCAAAAGAGCTAAACGTATTTTTAATAATGTTTAGGGGGCTAATGTTGTCGTACGTTATTTTGAATTGATCCCTGAGCAATTGCTCTTTTGTGGCCTTTTCTGCTTCCAGTTTAATGATAGCCGTTTTGAGATCAAGATAAGGCGTATTTATTGGCATAGAGCTTTATTTTAGCAAAAGTTTAATAATTGCATTCCGGAGTTTTTCCTTAATTTTATTGTGCAGAAAAAAATGGATTACGATTCCGCAAAGGATGTAGAAAGCTGCCACTGCAAAAAAACCCAGGTATACCGAGTCCCACAATGCGCCAAGCCAGAACGCAATGCCTAGATTCAGGAATGCCAGGAACATAATAACAAACACAACTACCACCACATTGGGTATCACTGTGGATACTACATCCGATGCTTTATCAATTGCCCTGAGTTTTAATAATTCCAGGCTTGTTTTGCCGAAATCTTCTGCTTTTTCCCACAGAGGCTCCAGTATATTTTCCTTTTCTTTCATGTTACTCATGTTAATTTTGTTTTTGGCAAATGCAGACGCATCGCCAACCGCAATGATGCTTTCTGAGATTCTGATTATCCCGCCTCTGTCAATTAATACGGAACTGGCCCAAAGATAAACATTTAGCCAAAACCGGTGGTGATTTAAGCCCAACAAAGCGAAAGCAGAACATTTTCAACCAGGTGCCTTTTAGTTTTAACCCCATGTCAGAATTGGGTTCAAAGCATATTTTTCCGGGCCACGCAAACATCTACACTGCCAATGTTCAGCATTCTGAAACTCTTTAAATAGAAAATGCCTGATTTGTTTATGCTTCTTCTTTTATTTCAGCAGCTTCTTCTTTTGCTTTTTCAAAATGCTCGCTGACATTATCGACAAATTCATTAAATTTTTCCTTCAATGAATCCGCTGTGTCTTTGCCCTTCTGGGCAATTTTTTTACGGGTTTCGGTTCCCTTATCGGGAGCGAACAATACACCTAATAATGCGCCGACAGCTATGCCAGCCATTGCTCCGATTACTACATTTACTTTACTCATGGCTTTATTGATTTTTCAAGTTAATTAATAGAATAATAATTTAAGTTTTGATTTGACATTGAATTTAAAAAGGATTGTTATTCAGATGCAAAGCCGGAATTTTTTGCGAAAATCGCTTTTTCCCCGTTATTGTTTTGTGTTGATTTAAAATATTGTATTAAAGTCAGAGGAAAATTCTTAGTGTTTTTTTTGTTGAAATATAGTGTATAAAGATACGATAAAATAGTTGAAAATAGGCAAAAATATATTCTGTTTTTTTAGAGTCCGGCTCAAAATTACCTGGTCAAATTATATTTCGATCAATAGCCCTTCTACCTGTCCAGCCAGTCCTTAAAATCTTTCACTCTTTCGCGGGCAACCACAATTTCATTATCGGCAATTCCTTCAATTTTCAGACGCAGCCTGCTGTTGGTCCAGGCAAGGATATTGGTACAAGCCTGAATGGAAACAATGTATTTCCGGTTTATCCTGAAACATGTACCAGGATCCAGAAATGCTTCGAGTTGGTCAATAGAATAATCGACGCAATAATCCCTGTGGGAAGTGGTATGGAGATAAGTGGCTTTTTCGAGACTATAAAAGGCCAGCATATCTTCGATCGGAATACTTTTAATTTTATCGCCAACCTTCACCATAAATCTTGATTTATAGGATTTTACGACAGACTTACCGGTAATCGACAATAATTTTTCCAATGAAACAGCCGGAGAAAAAAGTTTACTCTTTTCGATGGCTTTTCTGAGGCGTTCTTCTTCAACCGGCTTCAGGAGGTAATCGATGCCGTTGGTTTTAAAAGCTTCGATGGCATAATGGTCGTATGCAGTGGTAAAAATAATAGGGCATTTTACCGTTAATTGGCTAAAAATTTCGAAACTTAAGCCGTCAGCCAGCTGAACATCGGAAAAAATCAGGTCTGTATCCGCATGCAATTTTAAAAAAGGAACAGCGTCGCGCACCGATTCTATCCTTGCTATCACCTTCATTTCAGGTGCAACCCGGGCAATCAGCCTTTCCAGGTGGTTTGCTGCCCGGGATTCGTCTTCGAGTATGACAACGTTCATTTTTCTGAAACTTTTAAAATCGGAATACGCACCATGAACTTTCCACCGGAATCAATTATTTCTATCGGCCTGTCAGTAAAATAACTGAATTGCTGGATGATATTCTTCAAACCGGTATTCTTCGAATCTTCCCCCACCATTTTAACCCGCAACGAATTTTCAACTTCCAGGTAATCATTTACTTTCCGGATACTGATTTCCAAAGGGAAAGCCTCCGAAACCTCATTATGTTTTACTGCATTTTCGACCAATAGCTGCAATGTCATAGGCACAAGATGTTCGTTGGGTACTGCTTCCAGGTCGATTTTCAGATCCAGTTTATCTTCAAACCTGGTTTTCAGAAGGTAAATATAGGATTGCATAAAATTCAACTCTTCGGCAAGAGGGACAAGCTCTTTGTCGCGGCTATCGAGCACATACCTGAATAAATCACTCAGTTGGTTAATGAATTTTACAGCAATAGCCTGGTCGGCGTATACAAGGTCGCT
>CAIXAQ010000585.1 GCA_903917425.1 uncultured Bacteroidales bacterium | reverse complement strand
ATCTCTTATTTTTTTATTTTTCAGATAATTATGAATGTTAAATGCCAGTTCGAATGCTGGTCCGCCACGAACGGCAGATTTGTCCTTTGGGTTTCCGCCAAAGCCGATTGCAATTTTGCCGCTGCCTTTTTGAACCAATTCATCGATTTTATTCCTGATTTCCAGAGCCATTTCAGGCCTGGCGCAAATAGATAAAGTGTGGTTGATGCCTTTATGGATCATTTTCTCAGCCCCAAAAGCAACGACAAGGTAATCGTAGGATAAAATGTGATTGCCACAGACTACTTTTTTCGCATTGGCATTAATTTCAGTTACCTTATCTATGATGAGTTTGAAAGAATATTTCTTTTGAATTTCCGCCAATGGCACTTTTACATCCACGAATTCCTTTTTGTGGACAGGAATCCAGATAGAAATAGGGTAGAGGTACAAATAATCCCGCTCGGAGACCAATGTAATTTCAAAAATGCCTTTTTTCTGTAATTCAATTGCTGTTTGCACACCTGCAAATCCACCGCCAAGAATCAGAATTTTCTTCATGTGTTTTAGGCTTATATTGTTTCCGGTTGATTGAAATTATTTTAAAATCAAATGGTTATAAGATCTTTAGTTAGCTGAACCATTAACTTAATGATCCTTAAACATGCTAGGGTCAGGCATTAAAATACCTGTAGCAATTCACTGACTCTGAATTAGATGGCCAGATTGTTTCCTATTCCTGTCGAAGAAGTAAAACTCTTTTGTAATGCTTTCTTTAGACTTTAGCACCAGGAAAGCACCGAAAGCAGATTTTAGAAAGTGCCAATGACCGACTTAACGATTTCGAATGATTCGTCGGATGCACCTTTTATGGCGTCAATTGCGGTCGGCGGCAATCCGCCTGTCATTGCCGACATATCTAATAAGGCGACATAGGTTTTCCCGTCCTCTTTTTCGTAAACCGAAATCCGGCAAGGCATCATTATAGAAGCAATTCTTTCGTCGCTTTGCTCGAGCATACGACCTGAATAGTCCGATTTGCAAATTTCCACAACCTGCACAGGCAGCACTGCTTTGCCTGATTTAGCCAGCGATTGCTGGAGATTGTGAACGGCGGGATTTTGCCATTCCCGCTGACTTGCAGCTTCGATTAGCTTTTCGACTGTTGTAGGCACGTTGAACGGGCTTACATGTTCAATGATCAATTGGTTTGTGCTCATGGTATTTATCGTTTTATCCGGTTAATTCAATTCTTTTGCAATCGAAATGGCAGCTATGGTTCCGTCGGCCACTGCCGTGGTTATCTGCCTGTATTTTTTACTGATGACATCACCAACAGCGTATACATCAGGCATACTTGTGTGCATGTCTTCGTCTGTTTTTATGTAGCCCCATTTATCAAGTTCCAGCTTATCCCTGAACAAATCAATATTGGGTTTCATTCCAATAAAAACGAAGACGCCATCGCTGACAAGTTTAGTTATAGTTTTTGTCTTCAGGTCCTCTACTTCAGTTATCATTTTGTCACCTTCGCGGGAAAACGATCGTGGCTCATGTTCAAAAAGTACGCTGATTTTAGGATTTGCAAATAATTTCTCCTGCGCTTGTTTGTTAGCTGTGAAGGCGTCAAACTGGTGAACCATAGTGATTTTGCTTGCAAACTTGCTAATGAAATCGGCTTCTTCCACGGCTGAATTTCCACCACCTATAACCACGACTTCCTTGTCGCCATAATATTTGGCGTCGCAGGTAGCACAGTACGAAATGCCCTTGCCCTTCAGTTCACGCTCGCCTCTAACTCCCATCAGGTTTGGTGAAGTGCCGGTTGCAATGATGATTTTCCTGGCTTTAATTGTTTCAAATTCATCAACCACAACTTCTTTCTTCTCCAGGTCAATTTTCGATACATCAACGGCTACTTTATAAATGGTTCCGCACAGTTTGGTTTGCTCCGACATATTATGCGAGAGCAAATATCCCGGTTGAGGATCAATAAACCCGGGATAGTTGGACACTTCGTGCGTTGTAGAAACATGGCCGCCAGGCAGTGCAATATCGATTAACACCGTGTTTACTTTCGACTGGCAGAGATACAAGCCTGCTGTAAGTCCACCAGGCCCTGCGCCAAGTATAAGAACATCGAATTCGGAAACAGACGGTTTAATGTCTTTCTTTATCTTTTTCACTCTTTCGGGCGACAACATGCTGTCGAGTTGATGAATGATGTCGCTGCGTTTGATTCCACCGGTCAGAGTTTCTGCAACCTGTACTCCATTATCGAAGAAAAGTAGTGTAGGCGATGATTTAACGCCTAATTTCTCGGCTAAGGCTTTGTTTTGCTGGCGAAACATTTTAACGAACTTGATATCGCTGCCATAAAGTTTGGACAATCCTTCAAATTTGGGTGCAACAGCTTCGCAGGGAGGGCATTCGGTTGAATAGAAATCGAGTACAACTTTGCCACCTGCAAGAACCTCGGTTTCGAATTCGGATGAGGTAATTTCTTTCATTATTTTTGGGTTGATCGGTTGTTGTTGTTGAGTGAGTTTATTAGAGTGGTTGAGATGAAATTAGCTGTCATACGATGGTCATTCAATAGTTGAGGGTTGAGATCATCGAGTTTTTCAGAGGGATTAGTAGTCATCCAGTTGCAATACTCTGGTATTAAATGACTTTTCATTGCAATTCAGTTTGCTTTTTGATTTTTGCACTTTGCAGTCTGCATTTTGCATTTAAATGGTTGTTAATAAATAGACATTCAACGATATAATATCTGAAAATGGAAACCGGAGAGTTTAAAAAATATATTAAGGGAGACAAGATCCTCTGGGCTGTACTGGTCGCACTGACGTGCATTTCGCTGCTGGTTGTCTACAGTTCCACCGGTGCATTGGCTTATCGTCAGGAGGGTGGGAATACGTCACACTATATTCTGCGCCAGCTGATGTTTCAAATTGCCGGGTATGGAGCAATCATAATGATGTTGAATTACGTTCCGGTCAGGTTGTACAACAGGATTGCGAACGGCGTTTTTTTCTTTGCTTTTATTGTCGTTTTTGCCGGATTGCTGTTCGGTCGCGGTGGTGAAGGAACGGGCAGGACACTTTCACTGGGAATTGCAAGCTTTCAACCGGCAGAAGTTGCCAAAGTTGCAATTGTTCTTTGGGTTGCGCGCCTCCTTGCCAATAGCCAGAAAGATCCCAGGCTGCTAAATGTCTCGGCCTTAAAAATAATTATCGGGATCGGATTTCTTTGTGCATTAATTTCACTGGCAAATTTCTCATCAGCAGTTTTACTTTTCGGAACTACATTTATTATGAT
>CAIXAQ010000584.1 GCA_903917425.1 uncultured Bacteroidales bacterium | reverse complement strand
GTATGTCTGCTTCCCCAAGCGCAATATCGTTTGCAAAAGCCTGGCAATTGGGCGATCCGCACGCTCCGCAATCCGTAAGCGGGAGGCACTGAAGCATTCGGCTCGATTTGTCCATTTTGCGCATGGCTTCTTCCATATTCTCATCCAGTTTCATCATACTGCGCGGATTTATAGGCTGTATATTAATCCTGCGTAACAGGTAATCCGTATATGCCTGAATTCCGTCTTTTGGAGATATTTCTTCTTTAGCCAAAGGAGTATAGGATCTTAAGCGTTCAGCAACCAGGAAGCGGTTGGCCGAAAGAAGCACTCCGCCGGCACAACTTTCGTCGCAGGCACGAAGTTCAAGGAAATCAATATCTCCGATTTCGTCATTTTCGATTTTTTCGAGAAACTCAATTACATTGTGAATTTCGTCGATGGCAAGGCTACGGCCGGTAACATGCGAAGCCTCACCATGAGTAAGGGTCCATTGCCATGCTGTTTTCGAAAGATGCTTTTTTGGAATAACTACAGGATGTGTCGAGCGGTCAGTCCTGATAAATTTATACACTTTATTGTAGAGGGTATCCATATTGATCACTCCTGTAATCATTGAATAATCTTCGCCAACCGGACTTTTGATAGCTGCTATTTTTGCAGCACAGGGGGTGATATAGAAAACTCCGATCTCAGCAGGATTTATTCCCTGATCGGTCAGTTCTTTGCGGCAGTAAAGTGCAGTAATATCCAGGGGCGGCTTTAACAGCATGATATTTTCTGTTAACGCAGGAAATTTAACCTGGACCAGTCTAATTATCGCCGGACAGAAAGACGAAATCAGTGGTCTCTTTTCAGGATGTGCTTTTGAATATGCTTTTACTTCATCTGCCAGCAAATCAACACCAATTTCTACTTCATAAATATGAGTAAATCCATTTGCCAGGATAGCTGTATAAATCTGATTCTGTGATACTTCTTCAGGGAATTGGCCAAAGAATACTGCCGGCACCAATGCAATTCTATATTTGTATGCCTGGATGCGTTTGAAGTCGTCCTGGTCAATAAAAATGGCACTTACCGGGCAGGCTTTGAAACATTCGCCGCAATCAACACAACGGTTTTCGTAAAGTATGGCTTTGCCATTACGCACCCTGATGGCTTCGGTAGGGCAAACATTCATGCAGTGCGAACATCCGATACAGATATCGTCGCTTATTTTCAATGCATGATGAAAATGCTTGCTGTCCATAGTATTAATTCTGTGGCAGGTTTACAATAATTTCAAGCTTTGTTCCAACGCCTACTTCACTGCTAATAAAGAGTTGGTCGGCATTGTTTTTAATGTTCTGCAACCCCATTCCTGCACCAAATCCCATCTCGCGAACCTTTGCTGATGCGGTTGAAAATCCTGCCTGCATTGCTTTTTCAATATCCGGGATTCCCGGGCCTACATCAATTAATTGTATATTTACCCGGCTTGTATCCACCTCGCAAATTACTTTGCCACCATTGGCATGAGCGACGATATTCACTTCTCCTTCGTAAAGCGATACAACAATTCGCTTGATGATCTGGGAATCAACATTGAGTTGTTTCAGTATTTTCTTAAAACTACTCGAAGCATCACCCGCTTTAGTAAAGTTTCCCGCTTCTATATTGTATTCAAATCGCATCGTACCAATAAATCAGTAAACAGGATTTATTCCCTTCTCAAACAATAGCCCACAAGCTTTGTACATGGAGTAACTGCATTCCATGAGTACAATCCTGTTTTCTTCGGCAAGCGCAATCATTTCAGGACTAGCCTTTTTGTTGCGGACAAGTACAATGTTTTTAATATCCGACATTTCGGAAGTTCGTATGGTTTGGATGTTGACAAGGCCTGTTAAAAGTAGTAATTTTTCACTGTCAATAGTCAGCACATCGCTCATCAGGTCCGAAGCAAACACAGCTTCAACATCCCTTTCAAGCCTTGTTTGACCACAAATTACTCTTGCTTTGAGTGTTAGAGCTACTTCTTGTAATTTCATTTTAGTTATAGGAATATTTGATATTAAATGTAGCAAAATGAGTATGTTACAGTGGGAAAGGCGTTTTTATTTCAAGCGGCAAAATTAAGAGGAATATTCCGGATACACAAGTTTACTGTTATTTAATTCACAATGTTAATAAAATAACAGTATATTTATAATTAGTATAAATAACGGGTTTAAAATCTTCTGATTCTGCCAATATCATATTCCTGATTCTGCTTTACTGAAAATCCCAATATTATTGAGGATATTTCAGTAATAGAACCTTGTAAACATGCTAAATGCCTGAATGTCAATACTCGTATTTGTCTGCTATATTGTTTTGATAAAGTTTTACCTTTGCCGGCTAAAAAGGAATCTTTTATACTCCCAATTTGAAATTATATGCAGAAAACTATTTTCATTACCGGTGCTACAAGTGGGTTTGGAAAAGCCTGTGCCCATGCTTTTGCCAGCGACCATCACCGTCTGATCCTCACAGGCCGCAGAGCGGAAAGATTGAGTGAAGAGGCCGGGATTCTTCATGAAACATTTGGTGTTGAGGTGCTTACCCTTAATTTTGATGTATGTGACCGGAATGCCGTAAAATCTGCGATTGAAAGCCTGCCGGTTGAATGGCAATCCATTGATATTCTTATTAATAACGCGGGCCTGGCGGCCGGGAGCGAACTGATACAGGATGGAAATATCGACGATTGGGAAGCCATGATCGATACCAATGTGAAGGGACTGCTCTATGTTACAAAAAGCATTTTTCCGCTTTTATTGCAAAGTAAATGTCCTCATATTGTGAATATTGGTTCCATCGCCGGAAAGGAAGTGTATACCAAAGGAAGCGTTTATTGTGCTACAAAATTTGCCGTGGATGCCCTTACACGTGCCATGCGTATCGACTTGCTGAGCCATGGAATTAAGGTATCGCAGGTATCGCCCGGCGCAGCAGAAACTGAGTTTTCGCAGGTCAGGTTCAAGGGTGATATGGTTGCAGCCGCCGCTGTTTATAAAGGCTTTGCCCCTTTGCAAGCCGAAGATATAGCCAATGCTGTTATGTGGATAACCAATTTACCGTCACATGTTAACATCAACGATCTGGTTATCATGCCAACTGCACAGGCAAGCCCTGGATATATCCATAAAGTTCTTTAAACCTTATATTTTTTTTGCCTGAAAATTTGCACATCGCTCGTTGCTCATCATTAGATAAATTGCTTTAATTAAAGCTTTGAATGTTGCAATTGAGCAGATGATCAGAAACCGGATTGGATGAGACACTTAAGGATATAGCCTCGCTCGGTTTATATCCAATACACTCATTATCAAAAATATTTATAATTCTTGTATATAAAGCGCACTTCATATTCAATTTTATAATTATCTTTACACCGAACCTCAAACAAAAAAACTGCCCCATGCGTGATGTTACTCGTATTTTTGATATTCTGCCCCGTTATGCAGAATCCTTTAAACCCAAAGAAGACGTGCTTGCAGGAAAGGATAACGGAAAATGGATCAAATATTCCATCGGACAGTATATTTCTCATGCTGATAATATAAGTTTTGGTTTGCTGAAACTCGGTATCCGGGCAGGTGATAATGTTGCAACTATTTCGGGCAGCCGTCCCGAATGGAATCTGGTTGATATGGGCATACAACAGGCAGGGGCGATTCATGTGCCAATATATCCCACCATCAGCGAAAGCGATTATAAGTATATACTTGAACATGCGGAAGTCAAAGTTATCTTTGTTTCAGGTCGCGATACATACCGGAAGATAGAACACCTGGTATCTGATTTAAAAGGGCTGATCGCTGTATATGCCTTTAAGGAAACTGAAGGTGTAAAACATCTTGATGAACTAATTCTGTTAGGCAAGGAGAATGTTCAGACAGCCCGTATCGATGAAATAAAAGATTCAATCAAACCCGATGATCTGGCGACTATAATTTACACCTCGGGTACAACCGGTAATCCGAAAGGTGTGATGCTTTCACATTATAATATTATCTCCAATTTCAAGGCGGTACAAAATATACCTCCTATAGGAGAAGAAGGAAGGGCTTTGAGTTACCTACCATTATGCCACATCTATGAACGAATGTTGGTATATATGTACCAGTATTTAGGCATTTCGGTGTATTATGCCGAAAATCCTGCAACGGTAGGCGATAATCTTCGCGAAATAAAACCTGATATATTGTCAACTGTTCCTCGTTTGCTCGAAAAAGTGTATGATCGTATCATTAATTCCGGGCGCAAACTTACAGGAGTCAAGAAAATGATCTTTTTCTGGGCCGTTAATGTCGGGATGCATTACGAACTAAACGGTGCCAAAGGACTTTATTATGAAATGAGGTTAAAGGTTGCCCGTAAACTTGTTTTTAGTAAATGGCAGGTAGCGCTCGGCGGAAATCTTAAAGTGATTGTGAGTGGCGGCGCTGCTTTGCAACCGAGGCTCGCGCGGGTTTTCTGGGCAGCGGGTATTCCTGTTCTCGAAGGGTATGGTCTGACAGAGACGTCACCGGTAATTTCGGTAAATAATTTTGAAAAAGGTGGTGTGAAATTCGGTACAGTCGGACCGCTGGTGAAAGATACAATTGTAAGAATTGCAGCTGATCATGAAATACTTTGTAAAGGACCGGGTTTGATGCAGGGATATTACAAAGAACCTGAGCTAACAGCCGCTGCTATTGATAGCGAAGGTTGGTTTCACACCGGCGATCTGGGTCAGATGGAGCCTGAAGGACAACTGAAAATTACGGGACGCAAAAAGGAGATTTTTAAAACTTCGTTCGGCAAATATGTTAGCCCCGAAATGATTGAGAACAAGCTGAAAGAGTCAGCATTTATTGATGCATTGATGGTGGTTGGCGAAAACCAGAAATTTGCTGCTGCTATCATAGTTCCCGATTTTAATCACCTTCGCGCCTGGTGCGAGATTAAGAAGGTGCCATATACTTCTAATAAAGAAATAGTTGCCCTCGAACGAATAAAGAAAAGATTCCATAAGGAAATTCACAAATACAATAAATCTCTTGGTGCTGCCGAACAAATTAAATCTTTCGAACTGCTTGACAGTGAATGGACTGTTGACTCAGGTGAATTAACGGCAACGCTCAAACTTCGCAGGTCACTTATTTACGAAAGGTATAAACCTACCATTGAGAAACTGTTTAACCGGCAGGATGATTAGGCATCTTATCTTCTGATGGTTTTTGGGCATGCTATATCAGCCCTTTTTTCTGAATTCAAAGTTCAAAATGTAAAGTTCAAAATTCAAAGTTACTGACTTTCAGTGATTTTCAAGATTTGTTATGAAAATTCGTTAAAAGCATATAACTTATGCTTCGATAGAAAAATTTACCTGAAAAGATTCTATTTGATTTTTGATTTTTAAATTTTACTTTTTGCTTCTGGATTGTCCGGTTAATAAACCAGCATTATAAATCTTTCGATTTCCTTCTGATTTTCAGTGCAATATCTTGAATACCAATTCCCTGAGCAGTTCGCCCTGGTCGGTGGAATAGTTATCTACACCAAGAGCACGAACATTGCATTCACGCAGCCAACCGATGATATTCTGCACTTTAATGGCATTATAATTCCGGTAGGCATCCATATAGTCCTGCTTATTGAAAAAGGTAAGCTTGGCCTTGCTAAGGATGGAAGGTTCCGATTTATCGGGTAAAGAGTGGATAAGCAAAACTTTGCTAAAAAAACCAAATAACATTGGTATTGTTTTAAAAAGCGAATTCTCACCCGGGTTAAGAGCAAAGTGATGAGCAATCTGGTTCACTTTCACCACATTCCTTTTTGCAATTGCTTTTTGAAATTCAAATATATTGTAATCTTTGCTAATTCCTATGTATTTTTCAATAACATCCTCGTTGATGATTTTTTCTTTTGGATGGTTGATATAGAGTTTGCCAAGCTCATTGTTTATTTTTTCAAGGTTATTGCCCAGAAATTCGTACAACATGGTTGCGGCTTTATCGGTTATGGAATGACCGGTACTTTTTACCTGTGCCAGGATCCAGGCAGGCATTTCGTTGTCGTATTTTCTTTTTGATTCAACTGCAAAGGATTTTTCCGACGAAACCAAGGCCTTGAGCAGTTTGGCCGGAGGCGTTTTGTATTTATAACATAATACTAATACAGTCGATTGCTGGGGGCGGTTGATATACGAAAGTAAAAGGTTGATATTCTCTTCTTTTTTAAAATCCATATCCTGGGCTTCGCGCAAAACGACAAGCTGTCTTTCACCCACCATCGGGAATTGCTTGCTGTAATTAATTAACATCGAAGCCGTTGAGTCGCGGCCATACAATACATACTGGTTAAATTCCTTCTCTGTTGCATTCAAAACATGTTCAGTGAGGTAGTCCGACAACTCATCAATGTAATACGGTTCCTCGCCATAAAACAGGTAAATGCTGGCAAATGATCTCTTTTGAAAATCTTTAACCAGCTGATTGTAGTTTGATACCATGGTAGTGAATGCTATGCCCTGTGAAATTAGGCTCTTATCGTTTTAATTTAATTTTTTTCTTGTATAATATTCATTAAAGAATTAAAACATTAAACATCGAACACAAAATGAAAAAGTATTGCAGACCCGTTTTCTTTATCATTCTTAATTTAATGTTTTGTGTTTTGCGTTCCAGTTTGGTTCTGGCTTATCCAGGTTAGGTTTTTAGAATTTGAGGTGTTTTACAGTTACACGCTTTTCGATAAGTTGCGTGAGCGATTCAATTCCAATTCTGACATGATTTTCCATATAGCTCTCGGTAACTAGTCTATCGCTTTTCTCAGTTTTAACGCCGCTCGAGATCATAGGTTGGTCAGATACCAGCAGCAGAGCACCGGTGGGTATAGAGTTTGCAAATCCAACAATAAATATCGTTGCTGTCTCAAGGTCGATAGCCATTGCCCGGGTAGCTTGTAAATATTGCTTGAATTTATCGTCGTGTTCCCACACCCTTCGGTTAGTGGTATAAACGGTGCCGGTATAGTAGTCGAGACCCATATCGCGAATGGTGGTCGAAATAGCTTTTTGTAAATTAAATGAAGGAAGTGCCGGTATTTCGGGAGGGAAATAGTCGTTGGAAGTACCTTCGCCCCTGATAGCAGCAATAGGCAGAATATAGTCGCCCAAGGCGTTTATGTGTTTTAACCCGCCACATTTGCCCAGAAACAGGCAAGCTTTGGGAGCTATTGCACTGATCAGATCCATAACCGTGGCTGCATTGGCACTTCCCATACCAAACCGGATCATGGTAATATTTCCGCATGTGGCACTGGGCATCGACCTGTCTCTGCCTTGTATTTCAACATTATTCAGCCGGGCAAATGTTTCAAGGTAGGCCCCGAAATTCACCAGTAAAATATATTTTCCAAAATTCTCGATTTCTGTACCGGTGTATCGGGGCAACCAGTTCGCGACTATTTCTTCCTTTGTTTTCATAAATGCATTTTTAAATTTTATTGGTCATACAGTAATCGCCATGCATACTCATTTCACTGCTTGTAACGTTTGCGGGTATGGCTTATTTCATGTTTAAATATCAGATATATAGTAATCACGGCAAATTTAGATTTTTTATGCCATCTTTGCAGAGGTTTCGGGCATGATTTTTCCGAAATAGTGAAAAATGCAGCAATTAAATTTTCCTCCTTTTAAATTTAAGTTACGTAGCCTTAATAACCGGCAGGAAATATATGATCCGGTCAGGCATAAATACATTGCCCTTACCCCCGAAGAATGGGTGCGCCAACATTTAATAGCTTACCTCACCGAGATCAAGGGTTATCCTGTTTCATTGATTGGCGTTGAAAAGCAGCTTGTTCTCAACAAGCAACTAAAGCGTTTCGACCTGGTTGTTTTCAAGCGTAATGCAAGTCCATTGCTGCTTGTGGAATGTAAGGCGCCAGGTATCGGAATTACCGAAAAGGCGTTTGACCAGGCAGCACGTTACAATATGCTGTTAAAGGCCGACTATTTTTTCATTTCCAACGGACTCGAACATTATACATGCCGGATCGATTACGAAAGTAAGCAGTATATTTTCATTGAAGATATTCCTGCTTTCGATGAAGTGAGAAACCTGATAGTGTAAACATTATAGACTGGCCTTATTATACTCAGGAAAGAACCAATTTCCATTCCCGACAAACTATTCAAGCTACAGGTCTCAGATTCCCGGTTCTGTTTTCAGATCCTCCCGGAGTTTGAAATTTTAAACGTGATAATCCTCCCATTTTCCAAATAAATCAGTTGCCGAATTAATGTGCCAGGCATAAAAAAAGCCGGAAATTCCGGCTTTTAAGAAAATATTTTGAACTGTTACTGGCACTTCAGTACGGTCTTCATCTGGAAATTAGCAGACTGAACGTAAGTGCCAAAAGCTGATTTTTTGTAGTTGGTGCATGCGTTGGCAGTGTCTTTCTTGCCTTCATAAGCCTTGGCCAGTTCATAATAAAAGCGAGCCATTTTATCGTTGGTTTGTTCTTCCATTGCCAGACCGGTATTTGCAGCCTCAATCGATTCGTCGTATTTCTTTATTGCATTGTTTGAGAAAGCGAGGTAGTAATAGAGTTCCTTATTTTTATAGTCGTATGTAAGTGCACTGTTCATTTTAGAGACAGCTTCGGTATATGATTTTTTTGTGAATGCAGTTTTTCCTTCCTGGTAAAGGCTTGAGCCTATGGTGTTTTTGGCAGCCTTAATAGTCACGGTATCATTGGTTTTCGATGCAGATGCTATAACGAGATCCATATTTTCCGTCATTTCCACATTATCGCCTTTCTTTTGAAAAGCTTTGCCCTTGGTAAAAAGTGCTTTGGTATACGCAGGATCAAAGGCTAAAGCCTTGTCGGCAAAAAGAATAGCAGAGTCGGCTTTTTCAGCTTTAAGCAAGGCGTTAGCTTTTGTAGTATAGAGTATAACTAATTGTGATTCAGATTTTTCCTTGTATCTTTCGTCGGAGTACAATTTGGCAAATGCAAGACTTTTTTCATAGGCTATTGCAGCCTGATCGTAATTCTTGTTCTTAATCAGATCATTGCCTGCATTGAATTGAAAAACCGGTAACACTTTGGAAACCTTCATCTTAAGCGAATCAGCTTCGACGCCAACGGTTACACACATTTTTTGCACTTCCTGCATTTTAATTACGGCACCTGCCATATCGGTTTTCGAAAGTTCAAGAGCAGCATTGAAGGCAGTGCCTGCATCTTCTTTTGTTTGTGCAAGCAGGTGTTGCCCTGAAAAGGTGGTAAGAATGGTTAAGGCGAATGCCAGGATCAGAGTCTTGTTCATTGATTAAAAGGATTACGTTATTTTTAAAGATTCAGATTTCACTGCAAATATACATATTTCTGAATTTGTAGCAAATCGTGTTGAAGCTGAATATTGCAATTATTGTTCCATTCCTCCGGTAGCAGCGTTTTCGGAAATGTTAATAAAATATAAAATCGAAAATAGTTTAAAAGGAACAGGATTTTTGCATTCCATTTTTCAAAGACTGCCTGGCTATTACAGATGTGATTCTTACCCTCTGCAGGAGTGAATTTGACAAATGAGCAATTCGGCTCTGATCAGAAATTTCGTACCTTTGCGCACACATACTGAAATCGCTGATTTTTTTCATTTGAATTTTTCATAAATTTTTGAATGTTGAATTATGGAAAGGAAAATGAGCGAATTTTCCAATTACGTAAGAGGACAGTATTTCTGTTAGCTAACAATAAATCCAGGATTAACAAAATAAAACATATCTCTTGGAGTGCATATTAAATCAGGTTGATCCCAGGTTTGAACCCATGCAGGGATTCAAATACAGGCTTTCTATTTTGCTTTGCCCGGATCGGTTTTCGTTTCTGGTAACGCATGCCTCTACCTGCAAATTGCTGAAATTGTCCTCGTATATCTTGGATTCTACCGATATTCAAAAGGCAGAAACTGGAGGATGGCCGACTATTGGCGATGATTACTTCGGGAACCTAAGTAAAGTAGATTCTGGTCAGTTGCTGTGCCAGCGTGTCGATATAGCGGTTGTATCAAGCAAAATTACAATGGCGCCTCCCGAGTATTCGAAGCGCAGCAATATGCAGAAACTTATGGCGGCGGCTTTCCCATATAATGCCGATGAGGAGATGCTGACTGAAGCGCTGGCAGACAATGGGCCCGTTTCGGCCATATTGGTGCCCCGCTATGTGCCTGAATATTGTTCGTCTTTATTTCCGGGTTCTTTCCTGCGGACTGCAGCAAGTGTAAGTTTAAAAGGAATAATGCTCAGGCATTCGCAATTTTTGCCCCGACAGGTCTTTGTCAATATATATCCGCAGCATTTTGAAATGACTGTCATACAAGGGTCGCGCTTGCTTTACCTTAATGCTTTCAGGTATTCGTCGCCTTCGGATGTGCTTTATTACGTGATTTTTGTCATGGAGCAGCTTGGTTTCGAGCTTTCGGAGCAGGAAATTACACTCATGGGTGATGTTTCTCAAAGTTCAGCTATCTACGGGCAACTCAAAATGTACTGTGCATCGCTCCGGTTTGTTGAAAAGCCTGAGGGAATTGATTATGGCGATTCATTTGAAGGTATAGCCATGCACAATTATTTTACACTCCTTAACATGCCAATATGCGAATAATAAGTGGAAGCCACAGAGGGAAAGTGCTTCGTCCGCCTGTAGGGCTGCCTGTGCGACCGACTACCGATATGGCAAAAGAGAGTTTATTCAATATTCTAAACAATAATATTGATTTTGAGGAAGTTAAGGTGCTAGATCTATTCGCTGGTACCGGAAATATCTCGCTCGAATTTGCTTCGCGAAATGCTATCTCTGTTTTAAGTATTGATAGCAGCAGTAGTTGTATTGCTTATATTTCGAAAACGGCTACTGAATTGAAATTCAATAATTTATCAGCCATTCAGGCAAATGTTTTCAGCTTTCTGGCTCGCCCCTCGGGAAGTTATGACGTAATTTTTGCGGATCCGCCTTATAATCTTCCCGATCGTGAAAAAATTCCTGGTTTGGTTTTTGACCATAACTGGCTCGCCGACGAAGGATGGTTAGTGATGGAACACGATAAATACATCAACTTCAAAGAAAATATATATTTCACCGAGGAGCGACGCTATGGCAAGATTCATTTTTCTTTCTTCTGCAAATCGATGCCTCAAACTGTTGAAAATCAGGAGGTAGTTTGATTTTACTGTTTTATATAAATTGGGTGAAGGCGATGAGGCATCGGTAATAAATTCCTGAATGTTGAGACCTATGCAGTGGTTTCTTCTAGGTTTGGACTTCCTGTTTTCATTACTAAAATACTGACGATTATAAAATTTAATAG
>CAIXAQ010000583.1 GCA_903917425.1 uncultured Bacteroidales bacterium | reverse complement strand
GGCACAGAAAAAACTGATCTTCAAGGGTGCTTCCTATTCCTGATTATACGCATAATAGTTTCCCGTGATAATCTGTGATAAAAATTATTTTATCCACTTAATTAGCACATTGTAAGACGATTAATTTTATACAACTTATTTTTCTTTGATGATTTATTAGTCGGGTTAGCGCCTACTTCGGTCTTCCGACTTCGGTCTTCTAGCCCCCCAAAAGACTAATTCCATTCTATTCGGGGTAGACGCAATTAAATCATGGTTATTTCATTCTTATTCAATATGATGAGCTTTTCA
This sequence comes from uncultured Bacteroidales bacterium, assembly GCA_903917425.1. GTDB lineage: Bacteria > Bacteroidota > Bacteroidia > Bacteroidales > UBA4417 > UBA4417. The sequence goes on along the minus strand of CAIXAQ010000583.1, from coordinate 1,301 downwards.
TTGCTTCTCAACTTCAGCTTGTCGGGGTTAGTATCCCGGAAACAATTTCAAATAATGTTTATTCCTGTCAGAATGAAAATTGATGACCAACTATTGTTTATTGACCCAATTGCTGTATGAAATATAATTTCTACATTTGCGTTAAAGTAGCAACGATTTTTTAAACCGGAAATGTAACGATAAGATGGAAGATTTTGATTCTAGAGATTCGAGGGAAGATGTATTCTCAAGGGCAGTAAAAGCCGGGAAACGTACCTATTTTTTTGATGTTAAAAGCACTCGCGACAAGGAGTTATACATTACTGTTACTGAGAGCAAGAAGCGCTTCGACAATGCATTAGCCAAATTTGTTTACGACAAACACAAGATTTTTTTATACCAGGAAGATTTCGAGAAATTCATGCATGGCCTGCAGGATGCGCTCTCGTTTATCGAAACCGGCACAGAGCCTCCCGAACGTTTTTATAAGGAAGTCAAAAGGCTTTCCGACATAGAAAATGATCATACAGGGACTGATACAACAGTGTAATCGTTTGTTGAGCAACCTCTGTTTCATGGCTTACGGTAAAATTAAACGTGCCGTAACAGGCTGTGTACTGCAATTACATTCCTGAAAACTTATTAACACAAGTCGAAGCGGCAATGGCTTTTTTGTACCTTTGCAGCATATTACAATCCATGGATTTCAGTTGTTCTGAACTTTATTGCAACTCGTAAATCCTTGGATATAAATGTATTAATACCTAAATAACATTTTCACGCATGGGAAAAATAATTTCCATAGCTAACCAGAAAGGTGGAGTTGGTAAAACCACTACCGCCATAAACCTGGGTGCAGCTTTGGCCGTATTGGAGTTTAAAACATTAATTATTGATGCTGACCCACAGGCGAATGCTACGTCCGGTGTTGGTTTCGATCCGAAAACCATTAAAACCAGCATCTACGAATGTATTATCGAAGAAGTGGATGCCAAAGATATCATTCTGAATACCGAAACACCTAATCTGTACCTGTTGCCTGCCCATATTGATCTGGTGGGTGCCGAGATAGAGATGATTAACTTACCGGATCGCGAAATTATGATGCGCAACGTGGTTGAAAAACTTCGCGACGATTACGATTTCATTCTGATTGATTGTTCTCCCTCGCTCGGATTGGTTACCATTAACTCGCTGGTGGCTTCCGATTCGGTGATAATTCCGGTGCAATGCGAATATTTTGCACTGGAAGGTTTAGGCAAATTGTTGAATACCATTAAAATAGTTCAGTCACGGTTAAATACAAAGCTCGATTTCGAGGG
>CAIXAQ010000582.1 GCA_903917425.1 uncultured Bacteroidales bacterium | reverse complement strand
GACCCGGATGCCCCGATGGGCTTATTCCCGCCCACATCAGGAGTTGGTGGCGGTGGAGGTGGCTGTGCAATTACACCCGTACTCAAAACAGCAAATAATACTATAAAAAGTATGTTGAGTATCTTTTTCATATTCATGAAATTTAATTATTCACAACTTTAGCCACAAAACTCTGGTTTCCGGAAGTTACTTTTACCACATAGATACCGATACTTAGTGAAACAGGAACCTGGATCACCCCGTACATGACCTCCAGCCTGTACAACATCTGCTGACCAAGCAAATCGAATAATTTAATGCAGGCATGCTGGCCTTCCAAGGCGGGCACATGTATATTTAATATGCCGTTAGCGATATATGCAGTTCCTTTTAAGATACTTAACGGATTTAAATTACCTGTTGTATTAAGAAAATGCAGGTTGAACCTATCCTGAGCCCCACCACCTGGGAAGTCGAAGATATAAACCGGGTTCTGCCCAATGTTTATCATTTGGCCTAATACCTTATCTTCGAGGTAAATAGGTTTATTTTCACTAAAACTCTCCATTCCGCTTGCAGTAAAGACAACTTCAGCGGATTTATTTAACGAGAAATTCAAAGGAACAACAGATTCGGATTCACTTGGTGGCAGACTGTTTATACTCAGTTTCGAATGGTCGTCAGCTACTGAACTTAGCTGGGGAGCATCGGCACCACCCTGTAATTTGTAGGCATCCCAGTCACTATCAAAATTTGAAGTTGCGGCATCCGTAAACCGAACTGCAATCTCATCAGTCGCATTGTTTGCTGATGCCTGAATACGTAAGAGGTCAGGTGTACCTTCTTTCCAGAATGCTTGTGCGTCATGCACTCTCACTGTATTATCCATGGTTAATACCGGTGCACCTGAGGCATGCACAAAGAATGATTGACCCACAGGAATAAACTGGGTACCGCCATTATTTCCTACACCGCCCACATAAGTTGCATAATTGCCTGAACTGGCACCAGCTCCCGAAGGCCAGATATAAATGGCATTATCAATATTTGTTTTTGTCCATGTACCAGTTAACCAGCCAATAGCTGATGGATAAGGGTTAGGAACCAGGTTATAGCCATCACCCGAATTTGAAGTTAAAGCCGTATAAGAACCATTATTCAACGGGCCGGCAAAAATATTGGTTGTACTTAATCCTCCGGCATAATACATCATATACCCCCTGGTAACATCGAGAGCTGTTGTAGTAGCAGAACCAATCGGATTCCACCCACTGCTGGCTTCATCATAATCGAACAGGTACGAGCCCAGGAATAGCGCTGCCGTAGGACTGGCCGCAGAAGTGAGTGGAACGGATACAAAATGATATTTCATCGAATCGAGTGAAGTACTGCCTGTAGCCATTCTTTTGATCGTACCTGGCAGATTATTGGTGTTATGAATAAGTGAGCCGTCACTCTCAACAACCAGGCTCGAATTACCGGGACTGTCCAATGTACCTGAAACGGTAAGCCATTTTTTAGCTGGAATTGTAAGTACAGGATAAGTTGTTGAACCATTTTTGATGACAACATTATTTGCCAGGGCTACCGTATGATCGGTCTGCGTAATGGATGCATCTTCCCAAACAGTTGTACTAACACTGGTACCCCAGCTATTGTACTGAACATTATCAGTACCACCGCCAATCTGCGACCAGCCTTTTGAAGTTGAATAAAACCTGCCGGTAAAAGAAGCAAGAAAATCGCGCGAATCGAACACGTTGGGATTGGTGTAATTCACAAAAGTATTTGAATTGGTAATATACTGTTCAAAACCGTTCATGCCCGATTCGAGGAAATCAATTCCGGCAAGTGCATCACCGGTGAAGATGGCTAACCTGGCACTAACCGTAACAAATGTCGTCCAATCTGTTGGTACTTCTGAAAAATCGGAAGCACTGCCACCATTGGTGGAAACATTGGCATCGCCGGTAAGAGCAATATTGTAAACCTTGTTCGGAGAAGTTCCGGTAATGGTCCTGGTAACTGTATATTTAGCGTTAGCAGACGAATTATCTCCGGAAAACGTAGCTCCTTTGGTCACAGCCCAATTACCTGAAGTAGTGGAGAATGTAGTATTATTGAAATTGAGTTTGACCTGACCGGCCCAAAAATAGGTTGCCGAAACACTGCTTTTTAACTGAATTTCAAACTGTAAATGATCGACAGCCGACAGCCTGATAATCCTAGGGTTAGCAAATCTCCACGATAGCTGCTGAGCATAGATCATTCCGGAGAGAAACAGTATGAAAAGAAAAAGAATTGTTTTTTTCATATGCCTGGATTTTAAAAAAAGTTAAAAAAACGCCTACTTTGGAACCTGCGACACATACGTTACCTGCGAATTTGATTTGGAAATGGGGTTTGTAATCCCGAAATTTAAAGCCCACTTACTGAAATCCAGAACTGATATTTCAGTATCTAGATCATTGTCGGTTGACAGGTATTCCGAATATTTGCCAAAATCGACTGTCCACCTGCTATAATCAAGTACCGAGATTTCCCCATCCGAATCGGAATTGCCGGCAACCATACCAAACTGGATTGGCGAGGTGTCAATAAGTTTGTAACCATCGGCTCCACCGTAAGCCTGTTCCATCGAAATGGAGAAATCATAGGTATAAGCACCCCCAATATTGCTTAGACCGGAACTGCTCATGATGGCGATGTGGTTCCGATGCCTGATCACAGCGTAAAGATTTTGCGCCGGCACAAAATTAAACTCGGGTGCCGACACACCATCGAGGGCAACAATTTGTCCATCCCGGCGAAGGAAAAATGCCCTGATAGCCTTGCTGGTTTCAGGATTGGCAAGTGCAGGCATAGAAGCATCTCTCAAATCGACAAGTACCCAGTCAACAACTTCAGGGGGAACAACAGATACCGATTCAATACCCGTGTAGTGCCATGGATCCAAAACAAATGGTTGCACTAATGGAATCAGATCATGCAATGTTGTATTCATTTCATTGGCAGTTGCATTGTAAGGACCTTCCATCAGAACCCTGAGGGCAAGGTTGCGGCTATAACCGGCAGAGTTGGTGATGACAGTATTTTCCTTATGTTCACCCGGTCCGGTAAATGCAGAAACTATGGTATTGTAAGGATCAACCGAAAAACTCCAGGCAGGGGCCAATGCAAAAATACCGAAGGCTACAGAATTTGTGAGTCTTATCCGGCAAATCCTCACGCCATCCCCATCCGGGATCATGGTTCCGGAAGTAGAAGATGTTTGAGTTTCAGGCGAAAGTACTCGTGGGGGTTCGGTTGGTGCCAGGCAGATGCAATTGGCGGAAGCTATAAAACTAATCATGGCGGGTTGCTGGGCAGTCAACAATCCCGATGTGCCGGGAACTACAGATGGAGTAATACTTCCGCCGTTTATCAGCGAAGGACTTACCTGAATCCCTGCCTGAAAATTAGCTAATTCAAGCGGAACAGATCCCATGCGGGTCATATACAGGTCAAATTCATATATATTACCCGAAACAAAGTTGTGATTACGAATATCGCAGGCATAGGATGGGCTTTCTGCCGGAGCTTTTGGAAAGTTTATTGCCGAAGTGCCGACAGCATCAAAAGGAGGATATTGCCCAAACACTTGTATCGACAGTAGAATCATAAGAAAAAGTCCACTGAGAGTTATAAAATACTTAAGTGCTTTCATATTGTGAAGGTTTTAGGTTCCTTTGTTATGGTATCCGTTTTTTGATAAAAAGATGGGCGTTCGTTTTTACCAGGTTCACATCCGACTGGTCAGCCTTACCATCGCCGTTTACATCTGTTACAAGATAACCCAAAGAGAAAGCTGCAGCGCTATTATCAACCTGTATCAGGTCATTGGCATCTACAACACCGTCCCGGTATACATCGCCACTGTAAAACCCATAAATTCCTGGAGCAAGTTGTTTCATATTATTTCCGTAAGCTTTAGCAGGTGCATCAAAGGAGTAAGTAATGCTGCTTCCGGAAAAGGAAACCGGCGCTGAAGTGGTGGTTTCAATACTATTACGATGCTTGACAGTAATATAATATGAACCTGAAAAAGCAACCGGAATGCTGACTGTCGCCTGTCCTGATGTACTCAGGTAGACTTCCTCATCCGAAAATAAGATAGAATTGTAATCGGTCGCATCGTGAAGTTCGACAGTAATTTTATCGGCAATACCCAAGCCCCATTCAGCGCCCGTCAATCCCAATGCTTCGTTCATATTTCCGGAAGATGAATTAAACAGGCCTTCAATGTTGGCATTGATCGTAAGTATATTGCTGTTGTTAATTTCGAAAGCCATGTCACTGTATTGTCCCGGAGCAGGCGTTGACCAGAAAATGGTTTGCCAGCCAACAGGCTGATAAGAAGTAGCAGCCCCGCACTTGATCGGGTAATACCAACGGTTGGCTTCCTGCCACCTCCAGACTGCAGGGTTCAGTGCATCATTCGAATATGCCTGGATTCCAACCCAGTATGATGTACCCTGAACCTGAGCAAAAGCCTGGGGCAAAGCAAACTCATACCTGTAGATTTTGCCCGATTCGCTATTGTTCACACCCGTGTAGGTCTCTTTGGCATTGCTGAAAGGAACAGTATATGTATTCAACGTGCTGCCGGGCAAACAATTCACGTCGGAATATATGCTGATAAGGAAGTGATTTACAAGCGACCCTCGTTTTTCCTGCCCGGAGGTATTTAATTCGTAATTGCCCCACCAGTGAATACCTGTAACCTGCCCGCCATTGCAGGTCCAGTCATCGGCTACCGTTGTATTCTCACCGGTATGCAACCCGGGATGACTTGCATCTACCATCTGAAGCCATTTTTCACTGTAAGGTGAAATAGTTATTCTGTAATCTTCTACTTCCCCATCGAATGCATATCCTGTAAAGGAAAGAGCCGGCTGGTGACTGAAGCGGAAGCGGGCATATGTCTGTCCGGCGGTGATATTGGTTGGCGCAATAAAAGTGAGGAAATTATCGCCTGCCTTTAAATTGAGGTCAATGAAGATTTGTTCTCCGGCATCAGCCCATGAACCATTACTGTTATAATCTATCCACATATTCAGCAAAGCATCGCCCACGGAGGCATTTGCTTTAATTTTGCATGGATTACCTGCTGATAGTGGCCACAGGAATGTAACTCCATCTTCATCATCGAGGTTGTTTAAATCATCCCCATTGCCTGCTGCAGAAGGCTGCCCGTCGGCTTCAATATCAATAAGATTGCCCAGGAAGGTTACGCCATCAATTTTATGCCTCGCGCCGTCGCTGGCCAGCAAAGTAGGATAAGTCGGATCGGGAGCATCGCCAAAGTCAGTGTCTATTGTCGGATTTGCCAGCTTATTAAAGAAAATATCTCCCTTACTATCGGTAGCACTCAAGGTATAGCAGATATATGCATGAGTGGTATCTGCAACCAGTCCAAGGTATTCACCCATCCATAATCCGCTGGGCGTACTGGGTGACGGCGCTGCCGTAGCACTTACTTTTGTGTTGACAGAGAACGTATTCCCTTCGTCGGTGCTGGAAGCCATATAGACATCCCATTTCAGATCGGTCGGATCATTCCTCCGGTCGTACCAGGCAATATCGATGGTACCATTAGGTTTAACATCCATCCATGGCAACACCTGGTCGGTAGTAGTGACATCGTCATTCACTTTCAGTGGAGTGGACCATGTGGCACCACCATCAGTTGATTTCCTGAAAAGGATTGTACCTTCATCAATCATATTCAGGCTTGCCTGAGCATATGCCAGGTATAAATTCTGCGGATTAGCCGGAGAAACATCAATAACAGCTGCACCCTTTGCAAGCACATCACTTCCGCCATTCAAACGGAGCGGTGGCAGCAGTACCGGCATAACATAAGTATCTGTCGGTAACCACGTTGCTCCTCCGTTAGTTGAAGTGTTAAAGTAAATTTTACCTGATCCTCCGGTGGTCACATTATAATCCATCCAGCTTACGTAAATTTTCCCGTCTGAAGCAACTGCCGGAATGGGCATATTTGCCATATTGTGTTGATTCTCATTGATGATAACAGGAGTACTCCAGGTTGTTCCTCCGTTAGTGGATGAGGAGAAATAAATATCACTCATGGGTACCGTCATATTCCATCCCCTGTCTTTAATCCATACTGCATACAAGTTATTGTAATATGCACTGCCGGGATGAATATCGGCTATAATCTGGCAACGATCGTTGAACCGGTAGTTTGGATCGGGCGATGCTGTGGGTTTGCCATCGTACGAAATCTGAACCGGACTTGCCCAGTTAACACCTCCGTTTGTTGATTTGTGGATATAGAGACCACTTTCAGGACCATTCACCCAATCAAAATCTGTCGAAATATGGGCAACATAAACATTGCCGCTTCCATCAGCAGTAGCTGCAGGGTCGAAAGCATCTAAATAAGGTATCCCGAATGGGTTCGATGGGTAAGGCAATTGTAAGGGCGTCCAGGATGCTCCGCCATCGCTGCTGTAACTTACACCGAGTCCCGGACCACCTCCGTAAGGTTGGTCGTTGTATGCCGCTACCAGGGTGGTAGGAACCCCTGGTGTATTTCCAGGCACCAGGGCCATCGAAATTTCATTCTGAACAAACTGGTCTGCCGGGTCAGGATCGATGCATATTGAAGCTGCCTGCGATTTTAACTCAAATGCCATATCCATGCTTTTGGAAGGGGCACCTAACAGTATGGTTTGCCATGGAATCACACTTGTTTCGTTAGCTGCGCCGCATAAAATCGGGATATACCAGCGGTTGGCTTCCTGCCATCTCCAGATAGCGGGGGTAAGCGGATTGTTCGGGTTTGCCATAATACTTAACCAATACCTGTTTCCCACTGTCTGTATAAATGGTTGTGGCAGGTTGAACGTATAATAATAGATCGGGCAACCCTCGTTATTGATCAGTCCGGTATTTGTTTCCGTGATGGAATTGAACTGTACAATAAAACTTGCAACCGGCGGGTTTACAGGCAAACAGGTAGCTGCATTATCAAGATGAACGGAAACTGCAAAGTGGCTAATTCCCGTCCCTCTTTTTTCAAGTCCTGCCGCATCAAGTTCATAATTGCCCCACCAGCCGATATCGGTAATCTGACCACCCTTGCACAGCCAGTCATCGGCGACCCGGATATCGTTATGCGCGTGGGTTCCGGGTAATGTTGTATCCGGCAGTTGCTGCCATTTAATCTGGCCAAGGTCTGTTATACTAATTCTATAGTCCTCAACCTCCCCATCGGAAGCTGCGCCGGTATACGACAAAGCTGCCTGGTGGCTGAAACGGAAACGCGCATAGGTTTGTCCTAACACACTCGTGGCCGGGGCAACAAAGGTGAGGTAGTTATCACCTGCGGAAAGAATCAGGTCGGTATATACCTGTTCTCCGGCATCAGCCCAGGAACCGTTTCCGTTAAAATCAATCCAGGTATTCAGTAAAGCATTGCCAACCGAAGCATTTACTTTAATCTTGCAGGGATTTCCGGGTGATACCGGCCACATGAAAGTTACACCATCCTCATCGTCGGTCCCATTTAAATCATCCCCAGTGGAAGCTGCCCCGGGCAATCCATCTGTTTCGGCATCAACACCCGCTCCAAGATAAGTTAAATTATCAAGAGTATGCCTTGCACCATTGCTTGCCAGGAGGGTTGGATATGCCGGGTCGGGAGCATCGCCATAGTCAAGATTACTGGAAGAATAACCATGTAAGGTGCGCAGTGCCCACGAATCAAAGGAAAATGCCAGACCTGAGGGAGCCTTGCTTTTGCCGCCTGTAGTATTGAAATATAGGTGACCCACTTCTCCATGTAAAGTCATATCTCCGAGCGATACAGTGTATATTCCCGGAGTGGAAATGAATAATTCATAGGTCTGCATTTCAGTAGGTGTGGCTATAACCAGATTACCGGGCGTTAATACCTCGGCTACATCGATCTGGAGTTCCATATTTGTCCAGTAAGGATCTGAAGTATTAATAGCGAAAGAACAGCCGAAATTTTGCACGAAACCACTTCCCAGGTATGCCGGCAACATATTCAGATGCATTGGAATATGATCGATATCCGGCAAGAAAACGGTAGACTCGTGCAAAACTGCAAACTCTTCACTACTATCGTCGCTGCCACCAAACGAAAACCCGGCGAAAGAAGATGCATTTGAAACCGATTGCGTTAAATTCCGAACCGCATTGCATGATCCTGTCAGAGTGTATCCCGGTCCGTTGTTATCGTCATGAACCCTCACCGTTGTGGATTTATTCGGATCTCCATTAATGACGCGCTTCTTATTTCCCGGGGAATAGCCCGCCGATCCGGGAATATTCCAATTGAGAACCATCTCTTTAATAACCCCGGTTACCGGGTCAATAATATTAATGGTAACATTTCCGCAATTATTACTATTTCCTTCAAAATCAAGCACAAGCTGTCCCCCGGGTGGAATTACAAACTCCTTCCACTCGCAAAATTTATTCATTGGTAATCGGACAACATTACGGGTTGTTTTCAATGCATTGGCTAAATCAGTGCTGTCTTTTACCCATAGGCGGCGCAGACTATCGGATTTTGGATGAGTAGGATGGTTACGATACCAATTGGCGGCCCAATGTGCATAAGTCAAAAGTCTCTGAAGGTATTTTTGGTAGGCTTTCCGGGCTGAGTCCACAGCTTGGGGATAGGAACTACCAGCCTTCAGCATATTGATTTTTGCCTGCAGGTAAGGGTGAACCGAATCATGAGGGCTATATCCGCAATTCGTGTCCGAATTAGAGTTTACATAAACCGTTGCTTTGTTTAAAATATTGAGCGTACTAATTTCATCGACGGTATATCCGGCATAACACTCCAGTAGTTCATCGTACATTTTCGAACAACATGCATTTATAATTGATTGTTCCATATCCTTTACTTCGCCCGGTTTCAGTACCTTTTTGTCAAGCAGGCAGATATCTCCATCCTCCTCTCCATGATTGGTAATCATTTTCTGGAATGTGGAGGGCTTTCCTTTTGCCGTGCAACCAGCCACCTTTTGTGCTACTGAACTAAATGTGTTATGGATACTGGCACTGTCTGCCGGCGAAATGTTTCCTGCCGGAATCCGTCCATCCCTCCCAACCCCTTTGTAATAATGTACTTTAACATTTGAGGGACAATAGCCGTCATTTTCAACTTTAAATTTATACAATGCAACCAGGTTTTCCCAATACTTTTTGTAGTTATTGGCTTCATTAACGCCCCCGCTGATCAATACTGCAAATTTGCATGAATCACAGGCAAGAGGACTCTTAATAATTTCAAATTCATTATTTTGTCCTTTTACCGGGTATCCTGCTTTCAGCCCGGAACCAGTACCTGAATAGTATACATGAGCCTGTATAGAATTCAGATGTATTATCAGTGAATCTTCAGAATGATAAGAATTGGGATTTGTCACATAATGAACAATGCCTTTCACTAAAATATAACCTCCGTTTGTAGCTGAATCATCGGGCATATTTCCTTCGAGTACAAGGTACGACTGGGCAGGCAAAGGCTGATCCTTATTCCAGTCGCCATAAAAATTGAGCATGAAAAAGTAGTTGGGATTAGTATAGAAACCAACAACATTTACTGTATCACCTTCCTGAATCGATGGATCGGTATATAATTCGTGAACAGACTGGACTGGCATGAGTGTTACTGAAATATTGTCCACATAAAGTCGAGCCATGTTGGGATTGCTGCTCCCATGCCAGCCAAAGTAGTATTGTCCATCGACTGATGGAATAACTATGCCCCTTCCTGTTACATAAGTTATGTTCACAATATTGCTATTGTCCCAGATAAGGCCGCCGGTCATACCGCCTGAAGAAGGCGCATCACCCCACGAAACGCTCAAATGTTCGGGAAAAGATTGATCCTGTGCACGATAAAGAAATTTTACTTCATAAGCCGTACCCGCAATTAAACTTATGGGAGGAGTAAAAAACCAGTCATCCATAGGAAGTGTCGGATTTTGGCTGATAGAGATCGAATTCGGAGGAGAATTTGGGTTTGATGCGTACGTCTGCCAGGAGTAAGCATCTCCGTTGCCGTTGGTTACAGTCATCAAAGCCGGAATTTGAGGAGGCGATACTCCATCAAAATTTTCAAAATAGGGAACTGTAGAATATGCGCTTCGAACTTTAGACGACTTTATTTCAGGCCATATAGGAGCGCTCGGAATACCTGGGTTGCGGTTAATTGCATCCGTGTTAGCACTTGCCTCGTTGCAATAACATTCCTTGATAAAACCGGACTGAATTCCGGTTTTTGGTGCCGCGCGAAGATCACCCAACCCGGCATCGAAAAAAAACTCATTTGTGCGGTTGCGGCTTAAAAGCGTTTCGTTGCCGAAAGTTACCGTTGTTCCCCATAAATCAGCAACCCCAAGGAACAAAGTAATCAGAAACAGTAGAAATCGTTTCATAACAATTTGAATTTGGATGAATCGGAAAATAATTACTCGAGCGGAACTGGCTACATTCCGCAAACTTCATCTCCAAAAAAAGATAGAGGGCTAAAAAACAAACGACTATCGCCGGTTCTATGGATACATTTTGCTTCATAGGACAGTAAAAACTTAATTATACCGGAAGCAAGTTAACCAGAAGTATATAGTATATCCAATCAGGGATGCATAAACAGAGTCGGGGAAACTACAACCAGGCATACAAGAATGTGAACCTGTAAAATCTATGCAACACAAAGATAATTCATTATTTTGAAAAAATCAAGGATTTGTAAATTTTCAAAGTGATGATATTTATCATTAATTTATACATTCTTTGTCAAAATTCATTCAAAAGTCAGTATTTATTACTTTCAGAAACTTGGGAAAATATATGGATAAGGAATGCAGCCAAAGGCTGAATGCAGAGATTAAACTCACATTTTTAACAATCAGAAATAATAGTTTATTTAAATGTACTTTATGTACATTGATAAATTGTACATTTGCAAAATCAGGTGCAGATTGATCACTTAATTCTGCACGTAATAAAAGCAAGGTAATTATGTCAGATAGCCGCCACAGCCGATACGACTGCAACCAATGCACATTCAGGGAGTTAAGCTGCAAGCATATTGCGCCCGAAGAGTTTGAACTTGTAAGGAGAACCTCGCAGCAACTGCTTTTCAAAAAAGGAGAAACCATCCTGAAACAAGGTGCGAAAGCATCCAACCTGGTATATCTTCATAAAGGAATTGTGAAATTCAATTTTGAGAATGAAGCCGGAAAGAGTGTGATTCTTACCATTGTAACCGGTCCTATCCTTTTAGGAGGAGCCAATTTATTTTTCAAGGAAATTAACCTTTTCTCGCTGATTGCCCTGGAAGAATGCGAGGCCTGCCTGATTGACAGCAAAGCGATGAAAAAACTGCTGATGAACAGCGGTAAATTCGCTATAATGATGTTCGAGGAATCGACAGAAATGTTTAAATCGGCTATTTTTAATTTTATAAGCCTGGCTCACAAACAAGTACACGGTCGTATTGCAGATATAATTCTCTACCTGGCCAACGATGTTTATAAAAGCCATAAGTTCACTATTTCGTTTACTAAAAAGGAAATATCAGAATTTGCGGCCTGTTCGCATGAGAATGTAATTACGACTCTTTCGAAAATGAGCAGAGAAGGAATCATTGCTTTCGAAGGTAAGGTTCTCGAAATAAAAGATTACAAAAAGCTTCTCGAAATCAGCAAACACGGTTGATAATCTGACTCCCAAAACTTTTAACACTATGCTGTCACAAAAAACAAGATATGCCATGCTGGCTCTCACCCGGTTAGCCAGGGAAGTCGGCAACGGCGCCATACTCATCAGCGATATAGCCAGGAGCGAAAACATTCCGCAGCGTTACCTCGAAGCTATATTACTCGACCTTAAGAAATTGGGAATGCTGGGAAGTAAACTCGGTAAATCAGGAGGATATTTTCTTATACGCAAACCGGAGGATATCAACCTTTCGGAGGTTGTGCGTCATTTCGAAGGTCCGATTGCACTCGTGCCCTGCGTTTCGGAAAAAGCATATCAGCCATGCGAATTCTGTAAGGATGAAGTAAGCTGCAACTTGCGTAAAGTTTTTAAAGATATTCGCGACTATACGTATAGAAGGCTTCAGGAAACCAACCTAAGGGATCTGATTGGGAACGGGCAGCAAAATTTATGAAACTCCTAATGAGTGGAATTCTAACTCATTTTTATTTTTCGAAAACCCTTACTTATTTTCCATAAAAAAAGCCAGCGATCAGCTGGCTTCAAAATTCTTAGTTTTCCTTAAACTCCCAGTATTCATCAACACTGTCTGTTGTTTTCTGATCCCAGTAAGCGGGAGAAACTTTTTTGCCATCCGGTGTTTTTAAGACTAATTCGTAAACTGCTATAACCGGGTTAAAAACCAGGTCGGTTACACCAACCGTGAACAAGGCAGGAGCATCTTCAGTCACCTTCTTATCTTCGGTAAATACAACTTCAAATTTGTTGAATTCCAAAAGGTTTTTCAGGAAATCAACCCGTGAGAAAGCAATTCCTTTTTCGACAATTGTACAGCGTTGTCCGTTGAGTTCTTCGACTATATGTTTTGCTTTGAGTGGCATAAGATCAGGTTTGATATTTTTTATTCTAAATTCCTTTTAATTTACGATTTCGAATTTACGATTTACGATTGTTGTCAAATATCTCTAACATCCAACATCATACATCCGACATCCAACATTTAGTTAACAATGGCATAAGTGACGGCATCAATAATTTCGTAAACCTGGCTCCAGAATCCAATAACGAAGATACCAAGTGCACAGGCGAATAACCCGATTTTAGTCATGGTATCGCTATTGAAAAAGGCAATGGGCGCATCGTTTTTATTGATAAACATGGCTTTTACTACCAATAAGTAATAATATAAGGAAATGGTTGCGTTAAGAACGGCAATAAAAACCAGCCAGTAATATCCGCCGGAAGCTGCTGAAGTGAACAGGAAGAATTTACCAAAGAAACCGGCAACAGGAGGAATACCAGCGAGTGAGAATACGCTGAGCATCATAAGCAAAGAAAGCTTAGGATTGGTAGCATAAAGTCCGTCGTAATCATCCATGCTTTCTTTACCTGTTTTAGCCGAAATAGCCGAAATAACGCCGAAAGCACCGAGGTTGGAAAAAATATAAACCAGTACGAAGTAAACCGTTGCCGTCATACCTATTTTATTGCCGCCAATAATACCGAGCATAATAAAACCCGCCTGTGCAATACTTGAGAAAGCAAGGAACCGTTTCATGTTTTTCTGCCTGAGGGCAAAAAGGTTACCAATTGTCATGGTCATTACGGCAATAAGGTAAACGATATCTTTCCACAGGTAAGCTATGGAGTGGAAAACTGTGTACATTACCATAATGAGGATAAATGCGGATGCTCCTTTTGAAATAACTGAGAAATATGATGTTACATTAACAGGTGATCCTTCGTAAACGTCGGCAGTCCAGAGGTGGAAAGGAACCAGCGAAATTTTGAATGCCATGCCAGTAAAGAAAAAGATAAACGCCAGTACCTGCATAGGGGCATTGGAATAAAGCGCTCCGACTGTATCAAAATAGATTGATCCGGTTGAACCATAAATCAATGAAAGTCCAAAAAGGAGGATCCCAGATGAAAGCGCCGATGATAAAATAAGTTTGATACCTGCTTCGGCTGAACGTGTCTGGTGATGTGTATAAGCTGCCAGCGCTGCCATTGGAATGGTGGCAAGTTCAAGGCCAAGGTACAACATCAGGAAGTCGCCCGATGAAATCATAAAATTCATACCCACAAGAGTCGACAGCAAAAGGATAAAGAATTCGCTGATTTTTTCACCGTTTTCTTCTTTCTTAAGCCAGGTTGTGCTTTGAAACAATATGATCAGTACACCTACATTCAGGATGTTTTTCATCAGGATGGTTAAACCGTCGGTATGATACATTCCACCGAAGAGCACCCCGGTTTGTGCCGGCAGGAAACCAACCACAGTATGGATGAAGAATAATCCAATGGCAATCGGGATGATGCGGTGTTTCTGACTCTTTTTCAGGTTCAGATCGATAATGAGAACTAGTAATACCAAACATGTCAGTATTAATTCGTGCCGCATTGTCATGAAATCGTATATGCTCATAGTGAGTATCTAAAGTGTGATTAATTCAATGGATTAAAAAAGACCTGCAACTGTTGCAACTCCGTTAATTTTTTCAACGATTGGTGCCAGGCTGAAGTTGATCATATTCGACAACCAGAGTGGTGCCATACCAATTGCAGCAATTGCTAAGAGAAGTGTTAATGTTGAAAGTCTTTCGAACCACAATGCGTCTTTCAGGTGCAGGAAGTGATCGTTCTTGATAGGACCGAAAAGTAAGGTTCCGACAACACGTAAAATATACACTGCCGTAATTACAATGGATGAACATGCAACAATGGTTAGCACCCTGTGGAAAGTATCTGTATGCTGGAAAGATCCAACAAAAATGGTCATTTCAGCTACAAAACCGCTTAAACCGGGAAGACCTAATGACGCTAAACCAGCGATAACATAAACAACACCAAGAAAAGGAAGAACTTTCATCAAGCCGCCCATTTCATTAATCAAACGGGTATGTGTACGGCCGTAAATCATGCCGATCAGGGCAAAGAAAAGGGCTGTCATTAAACCGTGTGAGATCATTTGGATAACTGCGCCGTTCATGGCTGTCTGGTTCATCATTAAGATCGCGAAAAGTACCAGGCCGCAATGGCTAACCGAAGAATACGCGTTGATGTATTTTAAGTCTTTCTGAACCACAGCTCCGAATGCGCCGTAAACAACGCTGATACCTGTTAAAATAAGGAATATCCATGCTTGTTCGTGAGCAGCTTCAGGCATAAGGTAAATAGCAACGCGAAAAACACCATAACCTCCGAGTTTCATAAGTACGCCTGCGTGAAGCATTGATACAGCGGTAGGAGCGGAAGCATGACCGTCGGGTGACCATGTGTGGAAAGGAAATAAAGCGCCAAGTACACCGAATCCGATAAAGGCAAACGGGAAAAGGAAGCGCTGCATTTCGATAGGGATATGATTCTTAGCGATTTCCAATAGGTTAAACGTAAGCTGGCTTCCTGCGGGAGCTGAATAGAAGTAAATTCCCAATATTGCTACAAACAGTAAAGCCGATCCGGCCATAAGCATAAGAGTAAGCTTCATGGCTGAATATTCTTTCGGACCTG
>CAIXAQ010000581.1 GCA_903917425.1 uncultured Bacteroidales bacterium | reverse complement strand
CTTTCAGGTAATAGTTTATACACTTTTAAATAATTGGTCGGATAATTCAGACAAGATTGGCACTTTAACAAATTTGACAAACGGCTCTCATGGGATAATGAATAGCCCTCCGCCAACTTATTTTGGTTTTGCTTTCAATAATCAAATAACAATGTTTTTGCTGGCAACTGCTATTGCAGTAATTTGTGGATTTGTAATTATGAGGTTAAATTCATCACCTTGGGGTAGGCTATTACATATCATAAGGGAAGATGAACTTGCAGCACGAAGTTTAGGAAAGAATACCAGCATGATTAAAATGCAGGTTATTGCTTTTTCTTGCGCATTCGCATCTGTTGCCGGGGCAATTTATGCTGGCTATGTGGGATATATTGATCCTTCTTCTGCATCTCTAAACAATAGCATTCTTTTGCTTAGTATGGTTATCGTTGGCGGTACGGGTAATTATTTAGGCCCAATAATTGGGGCAGCCACACTCATACTAATTCCGGAAATTCTAAGGTATGTTGATTTTCCTGATACTGTTGCGGGTAATATAAGATTGTTGATCTATGGGTTAATGCTTATAATTTTTATGCATTTCCGGCCTTGGGGTATTGCAGGAAGAAATGGAAAATTGAATTGATAGATGGACAACGAAAATAAAATATCAGGAGAAGGAGATAGCGGTCAGACTTTGGCCGAAACTGCTGTTTTGCTCAAAGCAACTGGTATATGTAAATCCTTTGGTGGGCAGTCCGTTTTAAACAATCTTAGTTTTGATCTGCACGAAGGGGAAATTGTTCTCTTGCGTGGTGAGAATGGCTCTGGTAAAACCACGCTTTTAAATATTCTTACCGGAAACATTGAAGCTGACAAGGGCACATTGCAATACCATACAAATGCCAAACCTTTCCGGTTTGTGTTCCCTATTTCCTGGTGGAAGAAACTAAATGCATTAGATCATTTTTCTCCGGAGTTTGTTGCAAAAAAAGGAATAACACGTACCTGGCAGGATATAAGATTGTTCAACTCCCAATCGCTGAAAGATAATGTTACCGTGGCCTATAGCGGCCAAACCGGCGAAAATCCGTTTTTTGCATTGGTAAAATTCAGAGAGGTTAAGAGACAAGAGCTTGAAACTACAAAGAATGCGACACAATTATTGGAAAGTTTTGACCTAAAAAGCCTTATCAGGAATAAAGCTGGCAAAATATCATTAGGTCAGTCAAAACGCCTCGCAATAGCCAGAGCTGTTGCCACGGGTGCACGTATTCTTTTTATGGATGAACCTTTTTCTGGTTTAGACCTCAATGGTATTTCATCCATGATCGATTTTTTGAGGAAATTATCCCTTGAAAAGAAGATAACTATAGTAATTATTGAACATTTTCTAAATATACCTTTAGTCTCTCCTCTGGCAACAACCGATTGGTGTCTTAAGAATGGCAATCTTTCAATTTCCTCTATTAACCATTCAGATTCCAAAATTGACGTAAGTATCGGAACGAATAATCATAAGGTCAATCAATATGGTTTTTTAGTGCCTGAAAATACTGATTTTAGTGTATCCCCTCTGCCAAACGATGCTTCCTTAATTCGCATCAGGCCTAAAGGTTTTATAGAATCAGACGCAGATGTAATTCTTGAGTTAAAAAATCTGCAGGTAATGCGCGACACACATAAAATCGAATGGAAAAATAGCGATAGTACTTTTGGCCTTTCACTTAATGTTTATCGCGGCGAGGTTATTCTTTTTCAGGCTGCTAATGGCTGGGGGAAAACTACTTTGGTTGATACCATTTCTGGTGAAATCCCTAAATTGTCAGGAGATATTATATTTCAAGGTGTAAATTTGAATAAATTCTCTAACTCTTATCAGCGGGTAAGAAAAGGCCTTCAGGTAATCCCGTCCAACAATAATTTAATTACAAGTATCACCGGCAACGAAATGCTTAAACTTGCCGGTGCAACCAACATGATTGAGGATATTGGGCCTCTTCTTAATAGGTCTATAAATCAATTGAGTGGAGGTCAGAAGCAGCGAATTGCTTTGGCAACCATACAAAATACCAGGAATAAACAATTGATTCTCTATGATGAACCTCTTTCAGGATTGGACGTTAAATCCGTATCTTTGTTTGAGCATTTGTTCCATCCAGATCCTTCTTATGCAATAATTATTTTCTTACCTTCATATTATTAATCAGTAATTTTAAACAAAAAAATGTCTAAAAAAACTAGAATCAAATTGGTAATAGTAGCATTATCGCTACTAAGCTTCGGAGGTTTCCTGTTTCAGGGTTGCAAATCCAATACGGGCAAGCAGAAAGTTAAAATCGAGGCCAATATCCCACTGAGTGGGCCCATCGCT
>CAIXAQ010000580.1 GCA_903917425.1 uncultured Bacteroidales bacterium | reverse complement strand
TTCCCGATCACATGAAATTCCTTGCCAGGATTTTCAACAGCTGCGGAAAAATCGGTGTATGTACTTGTGTTGGCAAACAGGCTCAATATCACGCCAATGGCTGCAACTACAAATACGAGAATAAATATATGAGTCTTCTTCATGTTCAGTTTTTGTTACTTTTGATTTCTTTTTCCATTTTCGAAACCCGCCTGTCGAGCCAGAAAAGATAAACAGCCAACCCAACCAGTACGGTTGAAAGAACTATAATTACTACAAAAATTTTCGATTCTATCATTTCACTACTTGTATTTATTAAACAAAGCAAAGTTCTTTATGTTTTGAAATCAGGATTTAATCATTTACCAGTTCCTTTATTCCGGGTTATCCAGGTGCTGCCTGATAAAGTCCATTTTTACCCTGATCCCGGTGAGCCAGTATCCAATAATTATCCAACCCGCAATGGCTGGATAAAAAACCATCCGCATATTGGCATTCAGGCTGTTAACCGTCGAAGGGCTTCCGCCGGCACCCGGGTGCAGTGATCCGCTGGCCAGTTTTGGCAGAATGCCGATAAAAACTATCAGCATTACAAATGCGAATATATTATAAACTGCTCCAATCCGGGCTCTTTTATTTTCTTCATCTATCGAACGCCTGAGCACCAGGTAAGCAAAATAAGCCAGTATGGTAATGGCAGCGCCATTTAGCTGTGGGTCGTTAGTCCAGGGTGTGCCCCAGGTAAAATTTGCCCATTCCATGCCGGTAATTATGCCCAGAATACCAAAAAACAAACCCACATTGACCGACTGAATGGCATAAACGTCGTGTTTAATGTCGAAGGTGGAAAGGTAACGGAGGCTTCGTACCAGCGATGTTCCGAACATGACCATCATGGCAAACCACATTACTACATGGAAAAACAAGTTCCGCATCGATTCTCCGATATTTCCTTCAACTTTAGGGATATCGATGAGAAAACCGGCCGTAATACTGTAAAGGATCAACAAAACGCCGAGCAATTTCCACCAGTTATTTTTCAAAAAATTATTCATTTATCTTTTTACTAATTTGTAATTTGTTTTTTCAAAAGGAATGAGAAAATTTCATGCAATAAACTCATAACTCTTATCTCATAACTCCAACGTCAATCCCGCCACAAGTATGGAAATAATATATACGACATGGCAATTACGATGGCATTGAGCATAAATAACGCAGCAAGGAATTTCATATTGCCCGAAACTGTTCCTGCGCTGAGCGCTGCTGCTGAAACTTTCATCAGGATGAGAAGCAAAGGCATAACGACCGGAAAACTCAATATGGCCATCAGTGCGAAATTATTATTGGTTCGCGATGCTATGGCCGATATCATGGTTAAGGAAGATGCAAAACCAAAACTCCCGAGTAATAAGGCACTTATAAACAAAGGGTAGTTTACCACAAATTCTCCCATCAGTGCCGTGAATACAACCAGGCATAAGAGCGAAAGTACTCCCATCAGCATAAAGTTGTAGATCATTTTCGAAAGAATGATCGCCTGTGGACTTGTAACCGTATAATAATACAATTGCCTTGAGGTGCTTTCCTGCACAAAACTTTTTGAAACCGCGTTAACAGCTGCAAAAAGCATTATAATCCAGAAAAGACTGTTCCAGGTAGCAGAATCAATTATTTTGGCAAATGACAGATAACTTACAAAGATTGTGGAAACCACGTACAGCAGAATGCCATTGATGGCATACCGCTGTTTGAATTCCAGCTTAATATCTTTCAGTACCAGGTATTTGATTTCGCTCAGAAGCATTGTTTCAATTTCAGACTGCAAAGATATAAAAAGCTGCATGTTTATTGAACTTCCGTCGAATATAAATGCCTTGTTCAACGATTTTTCAACTACTAAAAGGGGCTAAGCTTGCAAAATCATGACCACAGAAAGAAAAACGGCCACCGTATGGTAGCCGTCATCCAATTTATATCTGTTTGAAGTTACAATTTGCGTTTTACCTCAACTTCTTCGTAACCTTCGATGATATCCCCGATTTTGATATCGTTGAAATTGTCGATATTCAGTCCGCATTCGTAACCTGTGAGCACTTCCCTTACATCGTCCTTGAAACGTTTCAACGAACCAAGCGAACCAGCATGAACCACAATACCATCGCGGATTACACGTATGCGTGTGTTACGTGTGACTTTTCCATCCAGTACCATACAGCCTGCAATGGCTCCGACTTTCGAATTCCTGAATACTTCGCGTATTTCAACGTTACAAACAATCTTTTCTTCTATTTCAGGTGCAAGCATACCTTCGATAGCCAGCTTGATTTCGTTGATAGCAGTGTAGATGATCGAATAGAAACGGATATCGATTTCTTCGCGCTCGGCTAATTTCCGGGCGCTCATACTCGGGCGAACCTGGAAGCCGGCAATGATAGCATTGGATGCGGAAGCAAGCAATACATCACTTTCGGTAATAGCACCCACGCTCTTATGAATTACATTCACCTGTACCTGCTGTGTCGAAAGTTTGAGCAGTGAATCCGATAAGGCTTCTACTGAACCGTCAACATCAGCTTTAACAATAATATTGAGTTCCTTGAAGTCGCCAATGGCAATACGACGGCCAATTTCATCGAGTGTAATATGTTTCTGTGTACGTATGCCTTGTTCGCGCTGTAATTGCTGGCGTTTGGTAGCTATTTGTTTAGCTTCGCGCTCATCAAGCATTACCTTGAACTTATCGCCGGCCTGCGGTGCCCCGGTAAGACCTAATAAAAGGACCGGAGCCGAAGGACCGGCTTCCTTAACCGGCAAATTGCGTTCGTTGTACATGGCTTTAACTTTACCATATACGGAACCGGCAAGAATAAAGTCGCCCAGTTTAAGTGTGCCGTTCTGAACCAGCAGTTTAGCCACGTAGCCACGGCCTTTATCAAGCGATGATTCGATTACGGTACCAGATGCACGGGCATCCGGGTTTGCGTGAAGTTCAAGTAATTCCGCTTCGAGTAATACTTTATCGAGCAATTCAGTTACGTTAGTACCTTTTTTAGCTGATATTTCCTGGCTCTGGTATTTTCCACCCCAGTCCTCGACAAGGATGTTGAGTTTTGAGAGTTCTTCCTTTATTTTCTCCGGGTTGGCTCCGTTTTTATCAATTTTATTGATGGCAAATACCATCGGGACACCGGCAGCCTGTGCGTGGTTGATAGCTTCCTTGGTTTGAGGCATAACTGTATCATCAGCTGCTACCACTATAATTACAAGGTCAGTAACCTGTGCACCGCGGGCACGCATAGCAGTAAAAGCTTCGTGTCCTGGTGTATCGAGGAAGGTTATCTTTCGACCGTCTTCCAACTGAACTTCGTATGCACCAATATGTTGAGTAATACCCCCGGCTTCGCCGGCAATTACATTTGCACTCCTGATATGGTCGAGCAAGGATGTTTTTCCGTGGTCAACGTGTCCCATTACGGTAACGATAGGGTTACGAGGCCTTAACAGCGCTGGATCCTCTGTTTCATCGGAGTTATCAAGTGCTTCCTGAACTTCAACGCTAACAAATTCAACTTTATAGCCAAATTCATCGGCAAGAACAGAGATCGTTTCAGCGTCGAGCCGTTGGTTAATAGAAACAAACATCCCTATTGCCATACAGGTTGCAATAATTTTTGTTACAGGTATCTCCATCATGACAGAAAGGTCGTTGGCGGTAACAAACTCTGTTACCTTGAGAACTTTCTTGTCTTCTTCGGCCCTTGCAACTTCCTCCTGCATTTGTTGACTGGCAACATTTCTTTTCTCGCGGCGGTATTTCGAAGATTTCGATTTTCCGGTACCGCTCAGGCGTTGCAGAGTTTCTTTGATTTGCCTTTGGATATCTTCTTCAGTAAGCTCAGCTTTAGGCAGAACTGGTCGTGATTGCCCTTTTAATACCGGCTTGGTTCTCGGCTTGTCGTTAGGTTTGGCGGCAGTTCCGGTTCTACTTCCGGGTGCACCATTCCTGTTGGCAGGAAGAACAACTCTTGGGGTAGTGCCCGGAGCAGCGGTTTTAGGAGCCTCAGTTCCTGTTTTTCCTTTATTTAAGCGTTTCCGTTTCCGTTTCTTCGATTTACTGTCTTCGTCACTCGACGATGCAACAGGTTTGCGTGGTTCAGGGCGGGATGGCGAAGGCAATTCTATTTTACTTAGAATCTTAGGTCCTTCGAGTTTGGTAAATTTGGTTTGAAGATAATTGGAATCTGATTTGTTATAGGTACCATCAATAGATGGTTGATCGTTAGAGCGAAGGGATGCTGTTTCAGTTGTAACAACAGTTTCGGCTGGAATTGCTTCAGAAATTTCGGGTGCCGGAGTAAAAATCTTTTCAGGAACTTCGGGTGATGAAGGCGTTTCGGCGATCACTGATGATTTTTCTTCTGTTACAACAGGTGTTTCACCTTTAGGAACTGCAATTTTTGCTTCTTTCTTGTGTTCCTTGGGCGCACCCTTTTCGGCTTTTACGGGTATTTCTTTTTTCCTTGGTTTCTTGTCAAATTGTTTCAGGTCAATTTTGCCTAAAACTTTAGGACCTGTATGCACAGTTTCTTCGCTGTCGCCTACACTTACCTGTTCGGGTTTTTGAACAGATACAGGAGTCGGAATTTCAGCCTCGGGCGATTTCGACTCAGTAGAAGCAGGCTCTGAAATCTGATCATGTTCAGCCTTGGCCGGATGTGCCTTTTGTTTCTTCGGGACTTCAACGGCATTTGGATTTTCCGGACTGATACCCGGTTCTTCCTTGGATGCTATAGGGGTTTTAACTTCGGTAGCAGCAACAGTCGGCTGTTTTTCAGTAACAACTTCCGCTTCAACTTGAACAGGACTGATTTTTACAGGTTCGGCGATTGGCTGTTCCGGTAATTTAGGAGCTACCGGTGTTTCGATGGAAGGTTTATCGCTGACGACAGGTTTAACCACTGAGTCTTTAACTCCCTTAGCATCAGCTTCTTTGTCAGCGGGCTTCTTTTCTTCGGCTTTTGCGGCTTTCTGAGCCTGATACTCCAATTCAATGTGTTTGGCGATATCTTTTGCAGCCTTGTCGGGCTGAAACTCTTTAACCAAAAGAGTATTCATTTCCGGACTCAACTTAGTGTTCGGATTACTATCAATCTTAAATCCCTTCTTATGAAGGAAGTCAATGATAGTGGTTACACCGACATTAAATTCGGTTGCGGCTTTTCCAAGCCTGATTGATGTAGGTCCGTCTGACATGCTTTTATCGAAATTTCGCCTGAAGCTCGGAATAAGTGAGTAAAAGTACGATTTAATTTTCAAACTTAT
>CAIXAQ010000579.1 GCA_903917425.1 uncultured Bacteroidales bacterium | reverse complement strand
TTTACTGATACAGGCAACTTAAATGCTTTATTAAGTCCCGATTTCCTGCATAATATAATATAGTGAAATTAATTTACTCCTTATAGATAGGTAACAAAGGAGCCATATTGTTAGAACATTTAGAATAACTTCCCAAAATGACCACTTGGATCAGCTGAAAATTCAAAAGAGATAGCCATTTGCAGTCTAGCTTATTAAAGCTGCTCCGGGCATTTATTTTTACTGCTTATGCCTTTAAGTCAAGTATCAAAATGAGGGCGTTTCCCCCGAAGGGAGGAAACTTAAATAACCGTGAGTGCAACTCACGGGAAACAATAAAGTGTATAGCATCAGCCCCGAAGGGGGTTGAACCCTTTCAGGGCTCAAAATATTTCATGTTTTTCCCGCCGGTTGTACTGGCGGTTATTGAAATTTAGGCCTTTCAGGCCAATAATTCGTAAAACAAAATATCAACTTGCCCGAAAGGGATAAGCAATTTTTTTTTGTAAAAGAAAATGAAAGTTACTTGAAAATGCAATAAATACGAATAAATATTACTTTCTGTCACATGATTGATAAAGAGAACCTGATTCCCGGTTTGAATCGCTTCCTATCAACAACATTGTACACTCAGGCAAACAGTTTAAAAAAAAAGCAATCCATTTACAATGTCAAAAAATAAAATCAATTCTGCCTTCATATTTCGCCAAAAGGCTGAGGAAATTCTCAAATCGAAAGATTCCGAAGCTACCAATCCTGGTTTTCCGGATCATGAAATGTTACAGCTCATGCATGAACTGGAGATGCATCAGGTAGAACTTGAAATGCAGAATGAAGAACTTCTTCTTACAATCAGCAAAATAGGGCTCCAAAACCAGAACCTGAATGAATCGCTGCTCCGGGCGAATAATTTACGTAAGGATGACATTGCCAATGGAAAAATTGCAGAGGAAAAACTGCGTAAAAGTGAAAAATCGTATAAAAATTTAATTGACACAATCAGTGATGTAATATACGAAATCGATAGAGAAGGTATTATTAAATATATAAGTCCTTCGGTATACAGAACATTGGGGTATCGGCCTGAAGAAGTGATAGGCAAAAACATTGTAAGCTATGTTTTTGAAGGTGACAGGGATATGATTACGGCAAGATTGAAAACACTCTGCAAAAAGGATTATTCCTACATGGAATACAGGTATGTAAATAAAGGAGGCGATATATGCTGGGTCCGATCATCAACTTCAGCCATATTGAAAGATGGATTTTTGATGGGAGGCACCGGAACTCTTACCGATATCACGGCCAGGAAACGAACCGAAGAGGAAATAATGGATCTCACCTCAAATCTGGAAGTTAAGATAGTTGAAAGAACCAGCGAGTTAGCGTTAACAAATGCTTACCTGTTGATCGAAATTGAAGAGCGCAAGCGTGTAGAAGAATTATTGCTCAAAAGTGAAAAGAGCTACCGTTCGGTGGTGGAAAATGTAAACGAAATCATTTTCCGTACCGATGCCGAAGGATTGTGGCAATTCCTGAATAAATCATGGGAAGAAATGACCGGATTTACTGTGGAAGAATCCTTGGGGAAATTATTTATTGACTATGTTCATCCTGACGATCGCACCAGGAACCGGGAGTTATTCGAGCCTTTAATAAGCCGGAAAACAGAATATTGCCGGCACGAAGTCAGGTATCTCACCAAATCAGGTGGTTTCAGGTGGATTGAAGTATTTGCCCGATTGGACGTAAACGAACACAATGAAATTACCGGCACATTTGGCACACTTCAGGACATCACTGAGCGTAAAGAGATAGAAGCCGGTCTTGAAAAAACAAGCACTGACCTTGCAGCCATAAAAATAATAGCCGACCAGGTCAGCGAATTTGCCGAAGATATCATCAATACGGTTCGGGAACCCTTACTGGTCCTGGATAAAGACCTGAGAGTAGTTAAGGCCAGCCGTTCATTCTATGATTTTTTTAAGGTTACATCCGCCGAAACAATAGGAGTGCGTATCTACGAGTTGGGGAATCAACA
>CAIXAQ010000578.1 GCA_903917425.1 uncultured Bacteroidales bacterium | reverse complement strand
AATTAGGCAAATAAGCAACGGTCCATGGGATTATTTATCGATAAGTCTGGCAGGTAAAGATATTGTAACCACCAAGCAATCAATGCTATTGCCAACCGAAATCTATAAAATCGATGCCGCGGGCAAAGAAACACAACTCTCGTTCACAAATAAAGAAATTCTCAAAGATGTTCGTTCGGCTAAGGTGGAAGAACGTTGGATGACAACCACCGACAATAAAAAAATGTTGGTATGGGTGATCTATCCTCCTGATTTTGACCCGAATAAAAAATACCCTGCTCTGTTGTTCTGCGAGGGAGGTCCACAATCGATGGTAAGCCAGTTTTTCTCATACAGGTGGAATTTTCAGATCATGGCCGCAAACGATTATATAGTAATTGCTCCCAACCGCAGGGGATTGCCGGGCTTTGGACAGGAATGGAACGATCAGATCAGCGGTGATTATGGCGGCCAAAATATGAAAGATTACCTTACTTCTGTGGACGAAATGGCAAAAGAACCTTTCGTAGATAAGGATAAATTGGGTGCAGTTGGTGCGAGTTATGGTGGTTTCTCAGTGCTTTGGCTCGCAGGGCATCATGAAAAGCGTTTCAAAGTATTCATTTCACATTGCGGTATGTTTAATCTTGAAGACCAGTATCTTACAACTGAAGAAATGTGGTTTGTAAACTGGGACCTGGGTGGCCCTTACTGGGAAAAAGGAAATCCTAAGGTGGATCATTCCTATGCCAATTCGCCCCATAAATTTGTTGACAAATGGGATACCCCCATCATGATTGTTGAAGGTGAAAATGATTTCCGTATTCCTTACACACAGGGAATGGCGGCTTACAACGCAGCCAAACTCCGCGGAATACCTGCGCGCTACCTGCATTTTCCAGAGGAAAGCCATTGGGTGCTGCGCCCGCAAAATAGTGTACTTTGGCAAAGGGAATTCTTCCGCTGGCTGGATCAGTATTTGAAATAATGTGATAATGTGATAATGTGATAATTTGAAAATGTGATAATTTGAAAATTTTGTGAAAGCACAAAAGGAGAATCAACGACTCTAATCGAACTTTTCAGATAAATTATCCTGCGAATTATCGGCAACCAACTATTTGCACATCATTGTCAGATAGTTGGTTATTTCTTTTATCTGCGAAGGCCCAAACCATTTATATTCATCTGTCCGGTTGAACCATGTCAATTGGCGTTTGGCGTACCGACGGGTATTGGTTTTTATATTCACAATTGCCTGCTGCAGGGTTATTTCCGAATTTAAAAATTCAAATATTTCTTTATAACCCACTGTTTTTAAAGCATTCAAATGCCGAAATGGCAATAGATTTTCCACTTCTTTAACAAGGCCATTTTCGATCATTTGATCCACGCGACTTTCAATACGACTAAAAAGCTCGGGTCGCGGAAGGGCTAATCCTATTTTAATTATCCGAAAATCGCGATTTTTGGCACTGTTCAATCTCTGTTCCGAGAATTTTTTACCTGTTGTGTGGCATACTTCCAATGCGCGAAGCAAGCGGTTCGGATTGTTGATATCCACAGTCGCATAATACTCAGGATCAAGACTTAACAACATCTCTTGCAATTTACCGATTCCGTCGTCCATATAAATACCTTTAAGGTAAGCCCGGAGTTCCGGTTCGGGATCGGGAAAATCGTCGATTCCCTTACAAACAGCATCAATGTACAATCCCGAACCTCCCACCATGAAAACTATGTCATGTATTTCGAAAAGCTTTTGCAATAGCAGCAATGACTCCGTTTCAAACTTAGAAACGTTATAATAATCGTGAATGGAAAGCTGCCCGACAAAATGATGTTTAACCTCATTAAGTTGCTGTGAATCAGGCTTTGCTGTTCCGATGGACATCTCGCTGTAAAATTGCCTCGAATCGGCTGAAATAATTTCAGTATGCCATTCCTTTGCCAGGGTTATGGCAACGTCAGTTTTTCCCACAGCAGTGGGACCGGCAATTACAACAAGAAATTTATTGGAATTCACCAACGGAATGAAGAATCAATAGTTTATAACGATAAGCAGGAATCCAGGTGTTTACACTTTTACCATTCAGGCTCAGTGGTATAATTTTCATCAATTTCTTCTTCCAGTTCACCATCTTTTATCATTTCATCCAGTTCGCTGAGCATAGCATTTTCATCCGGATCATCTAAGAATGATAGAAAATCAGGAGCCGCGGTAGGTGCGAGCGTTCCTTCTTTCTTTACACAAACCGGATATACTTTCTTAGCATCGGCATCAACAACTTTCGAAAGCTCAATATAGAAAACCCTCGGATTCAAAAAGTTATATTCAAACAGAATCCTTTGATGAGGATCTTCGATCACGTCCCTGATTTTCATATCATCCATAATCATGACCGGCATTGGGATATTTACCGGTTTTCCGTCTTCATCCTCATCGGTATCAGGAAGTTTAATTCCCATATCGATAAGCGTTATTTCTCTTTGTTTATTCCAAAGAGGATCACAAACAAAAAAGGAAGCAAGTTCATTGCCTTCAATTTCGACAGATTTCAGGATGGCATCATGAAAATCTTTAAATGTCTGCCCGGGTTTTATTTCGTTTATGCGCAAAAAATCATCCTGTTCTTCAAATAAAATCCTGAATCGGTATGCTTGCATGGTATGAAGTATTGGTAGTTTTGGTATGTAAAGTTAAGAAAAAAGTCGTTGTTTTCCGATTTTACTCTAAAATTATTATTGCTTATTCAAGTGGTTGTTTTACAATAGTTAACCCTGTTTTTGCGCCTTCCTCCAGCATCATCTGGTACGCTTCCTCAAAATTATTATGTATCACACCCTCAAGAATGGCTTCGCGAATTGCTGTTTTTATAACTCCAACCTGCCGGCAGGGCCCGAGGCCAAAAACCTCCATGATTACCTCGCCTGAAACCGGTGGTTGCCAGTTACGCAAACTATCTTTTGCTTCAATTTCTTTCAGTTTAGCCCTGACAATCTCAAAATTAGCAAGGTATTTTTTAACTTTTGCCTGGTTCTTCGAGGTAATATCGGCTTCGCAGAGTGTCATCAAATCGTCAATATCATCACCGGCATCAATAAGTAAGCGGCGGATGGCTGAATCGGTTACCACATCTTCCGCCAGTATAATCGGACGTAAGTGAAGCAATACCATTTTTTGAACATATTTCATCTTTTCGTTCAAAGGAAGCCTCAATTGCCCGAAAATAGCGGGTATCATTTTCATTCCTTTAAACTCATGACCATGAAAAGTCCAGCCAGTAAGAGGTTCAAAACGGCGTGTTACCGGTTTGGCAATGTCGTGTAACAATGCAGCCCAGCGAAGCCATAAATTGTCAGTATTAACTGCAATACGATCAAGTACTTCGAGTGTATGTTTAAAATTATCCTTGTGCCCTTTTCCATCCACATACTCAGCCCCTTTAAGAGCCATGAAAACAGGAAATATAAGTTCCAGCAGCCCGGTTTTATCCAGAAGGTAAAAACCTGTGGAAGGCTTTTCGCATAATATGATTTTATTCAATTCCTCGGTGATACGTTCCATGGAAATAATACTGATGCGGGCAGCATTTCGCGTAATGGCATCAAGTGTTTCAGGCAGAATCTCAAAATCCAGCTGAGTGGCAAAACGGATGGCTCGCATCATTCGCAGCGGATCATCTGCAAATGTAATATCGGGATTGAGCGGCGTACGAAGTATTTTTGAGTTCAAATCGTCAACACCATGAAAAGGATCAATCAATTGTCCATAATCAGTTGATCGCAAACTGATTGCCAATGCGTTGATAGTGAAATCACGCCGGTTTTGATCTTCCGTAATTGTACCGGGAGATACCTCCGGATTGCGCGAACTGCTGGTATATGATTCTTTACGGGCACCCACAAATTCAATCTGCCAATCGCGGTGCATAAACATGGCAGTACCGAATGTTTTAAAAATACTTACTTTTTTGACTTTAAGCAATTCGGCGACTTTATTCGCCAATGCAATTCCATCTCCGGAGGTAACAATATCCAAATCTTTGCTCGTGCGCTTCAGCAGCAAATCGCGCACAAAACCGCCAATAACGTACGCATCTGTATTCAACAATGCTGCAGCCTCTGCTATTTTAGCAAAAACAGGGCCGTTAACACTCTTCACTAATGCGTTCGTATTCATATTCAACTGTTTGCAGATTCAGGTTCTCTTTTCACTCTGATTAAGGGTGCAAAAGTAACTAAATCGGCTTGAAAACAGAAAAGACATTTCGAGAATTAGAAAATGTTTCTATAACTTTCAGTACAAATTCCGATTTCTGTTCATCCTTTTTATT
>CAIXAQ010000577.1 GCA_903917425.1 uncultured Bacteroidales bacterium | reverse complement strand
TTTTACATTTTGTGTTCTGTATTTAGTGTTTTTGATTCCTTACAAAAATTATTATGACCGGAAAAACGCCAAGTTACAAGACATGCTGCTAAATACTTAACTGTGAACATCTATTTCCGACTGCTTTCATTTGCCAAACCTTTCAGGAACTACATTCCGGAGTATATTTTATATGTAATTCCATCCATTATTTTCGGAGCACTTAATTTCACCCTGCTTATTCCGTTATTTGATGTGCTTTTTAACGTAGGTGCAAAAACTACAGTTTCGCAGCTTCCTGATTTCACATTCTCATTGGAATATCTGAAATCGCTGTTTCAATACGGCTATTTCTATATCGCAGGATCGCATGGTAAAGTTGCTGCCCTCGAAGTCATCTGCGGAATTATCGTGTTAAGTGTTTTCCTGGCAAATTTTTTTCGTTACATGTCGCAGCGCGTTTTAACACGTATGCGTACCTGGGTGGTTTTCAGGCTTAAAAGAGCACTTTTCGATAAATTGAGCACTCTGCATATGGGGTTTTTCCATCGCCAGCAGAAGGGCAATCTTTTATCCGTTGTTTCAGCCGATGTGCACGAGATAGAGAGTTCCATTGTAAGTTCTGTCCAGGTGCTATTCCGCGATCCGCTCACGGTAGTGGTATACATTATCCTGTTATTCGGGATGTCGATGAAACTTACCCTTTTTACCGTTGTCTTTTTCCCGCTTGCGGCTTCGCTTATTGCAGGCATTTCGAAAAAACTTAGGCGAAGTGCTAATCTAAGTCAGAGTTTATTAGGCCGTTTGCTGAATATTACCGACGAGACCATTTCGGGTGCACGGATTATCAAAGCCTTTACGGCACAGGCTTTTGTACAGGCTAAATTTAATGTGCAAAACGAAGAGTACCGTAAAGTCTCGAAATCGATGGTAAACCGCCGTGAACTGGCAGGTCCGCTGTCAGAATTCCTGGGTGTGATGGTGATTGTTGCCGTGATGATTTATGGAGGCCGGTTAGTGCTCAACCAGCAATCCGACCTTTCGGCAAGTGAGTTTGTGACGTATATCATATTGTATTCGCAAATTATTGCACCTATCAAAAATATATCCACTGCGGTGACAAATATTCAACGTGGATTGGCTGCCGGAGAGCGTGTTTTGGCAATTATTGATACAGAAAATGAAGTTGTTGATAAGCTTGATGCGGTAAAACTCACCACTTTTAAGAGCCAGATTGAATTCCGCGACACATCATTTGCATATAATACTGCAGAGGTGCTTAAGAACATTTCGTTTACTATTCCAAAGGGCAAAATGGTTGCCATTGTGGGACAAAGCGGTGCCGGGAAATCGACATCTGCTGACTTGCTTTGCCGTTTTTACGATCCACAGGGTGGGGGCGTTTTTATTGATGGTTCCGACATACGGGATTACACACTCGAAAGCCTGCGTAAGCAAATGGGAATTGTAACCCAGGAGGCAATACTGTTTAATGATACCGTATTCAATAACATCGCTTTTGGTATCGAAAATGCGGACGAAAAAGATGTGATATTTGCAGCCAAAGTTGCGAATGCTCACGAGTTTATAATTCAAATGGAAGAAGGTTATCAAACCAACATCGGCGATCGGGGTTCACGGCTTTCAGGCGGACAGCGGCAGCGGATCAGTATTGCAAGGGCCGTGCTTAAAAATCCGCCGATTTTGATCCTCGACGAGGCAACTTCCTCGCTCGATACCGAAAGTGAAAAACTCGTGCAGGACGCCATTCAGAAACTCATGATGAACCGCACTTCTCTGGTTATTGCTCACCGACTTTCGACCATTCAGCATGCCGACGAAATTATAGTTTTACATGCCGGTAAGATAGTGCAACGCGGTACACACCAGGATTTGATCGCCATCGAAGGAATTTATAAGAAACTCTGTGATATGCAGTCGTTTGCCTGAGATGCAAGTTCCAGGTTCCAGATTCCGGCACCCGTAACAAGGCACACGGCACCAAATACTAACAATTTACTTTATGACAAATCCACTCAGAGAAAAAATAAAAGCCCTTGCAGCGGAATTTGCTCCCGGTATAATCCAGATACGCAGGCATTTACATGCTCATCCCGAACTTTCCGAAAAGGAGTATAATACCGCAGATTTCATCTGTAAAACTCTCGACGGTTACGGTATTCAGTACACGCGAAATGTAGGCGGGAACGGAATTGTGGCAAAAATTGAAGGCCGGCAACCCCAAACTACCACACTGGCACTTCGTGCCGATATGGATGCCTTACCCATTAGGGAGCTCAACGAGTGTGAATATAAATCGCTGAATCCCGGTGTTATGCATGCCTGCGGACATGATGTGCATATGGCTTCGTTGTTAGGTGCTTCCAAAATACTGAACGAACTACGTCACGATTTTGAAGGAACTATTCGTTTGATTTTTCAACCTTCGGAAGAAAAATTTCCCGGTGGTGCACTGGCAATGATTGAGGACGGAGTTTTGAAAAATCCGGTTCCCGAACGAATATACGGACAACATGTTCTGCCAACCCTCGAAGCCGGGAAAGTGGGTTTTAAACCAGGACGTTACATGGCTTCGACAGATGAAGTATATCTTACTGTAAAAGGGAAAGGAGGACATGCAGCCACACCCGAACTCAACATTGATCCTGTTTTAATTGCATCGCATATTATTGTAGCGCTTCAGCAGGTGGTTAGCCGTGTGGCTTCTCCCTCCGTTCCTACTGTTCTGTCTTTCGGGCGGGTTATAGCCGATGGCCGCACAAACATCATTCCTTCGGAAGTTAAAATCGATGGCACTTTCCGAACGTTCGACGAAAAATGGAGGGCACTTGCCCACGAAAAAATCACTGCGATTGCCAAAGGAATGGCCGAAAGTATGGGTGGAAGCTGTGATGTGTTTATCGCCAAAGGATATCCGTTCCTGGTTAATGACGACCTGGCAACTGCCCAGGCTAAAGCCCTTGCACAGGAGTACCTTGGAGCTGAAAATGTTGTTGATCTCGATCAGCGCATGACGGCTGAAGACTTTGCTTACTATTCGCATATTATACCCGCTTGTTTCTATCGTTTGGGGGTGAAGAATCCGGAATGGGAGAATATCAGAAACCTTCATTCACCGGAATTTGATGCTGATGAACGTAGCCTCGAAACAGGAATGGGATTGATGGCGTGGCTGGCTTTGGGTACTTTGAAAAGTAATGAATTTAGTGCATAGTGCTTTGTGCTTAGTGCACAGTGCTTAGAGTGTTGATTTGTTAATATAACTGAAATACATTATCGTCTAAAACAGAAAAGTCATGAAAGAGAACAAACCATATACAGAATTAAACGTCTGGATTTATAGCCGTGAGCTTGTTAAACAATTGTATATTCTTACAAAAGATTTCCCTAAAGAAGAGGTTTATTCTCTTACTTCCCAAATGAGACGAGCTGCTATTTCAATTCCATCCAATATTGCAGAAGGTGTAGCCCGGAATCATGATAAAGAAACCATTCAATTTCTGCACATTTCAAAAGGATCGATATATGAACTTGAAACGCAGCTTTATCTGTCATATGATATAGGATATCTGAACGAAGAAAAATTGTCAATCATTCTGAACAAGATTGAAGACTGCAAAAAATTAATTTCAGGATTTATTAACTATTATCGAAATAAGTCACAAAGTGCTTAACTGGATTTTGTCAAGCTCCATGATTCTTCTACTTATTAACACAGCACTAAGCACACAGCACTAAGCACACAGCACTAAGCACACAGCACTAAGCACACAGCACTAAGCACACAGCACTAAGCACTAAGCACTAAGCATTAAGCACACAGCACTAAGCAC
>CAIXAQ010000576.1 GCA_903917425.1 uncultured Bacteroidales bacterium | reverse complement strand
GTATATTCAATCCGCGAAAAGCCCAATGATCACGACTATACAAAGTTTTATTACGACCAGGATAAATACGACCTCTATTATCTGATGCTCTGGGGAAACACCTGGGCTGAATACGGGGGACAGGCAGCATTTGACGATTGGAATGCCCTTTACAACTATATTTTGATGCATAATATGGCAGTTCCTGAAAATTACGCCTACGTTGTATCGCAGTTTGATGTCACAAGCCTGACCGATTATATGCTGCTGAATTCATATGTAGTATGCTCCGACTGGCTCAACTGGAATGTTGCCTGGTGGAAAGGCACCAACCCCAACGGAAGCCATAAACGCTGGGGATACATGCTTTGGGACGAAGATGCGGTTTTTGGACATTATATTAATTATACGGGCATTCCAGCTCAAAACCCTTATGTAACACCTTGTTTCCAGGAAAATATTTCAGGTTCATCCGACCCTGATGGCCATGTAAAAGTGCTGAATAAACTGAGACAAAATCCTGACTTCAATCAGTATTATATTTCGAGGTACGCCGATCTGCTGAATACTGCTTTCAAACCTTCGAATATGCTCTCACTCTACGATAGCCTCGTAAATATTATAGCCCCCGAAATGCAGAAACACTGTACACGCTGGGGTGGGAATATGTTGGAATGGCAAAAAAATGTGCAAAAAATCCGTGATTTTGTCAATGTAAGGTACAATGTGGTAGCTTCCGGACTTAATACATGCTACTCACTTACAGGGCCTTACCAGGTTGTTGTAAATGTCGAACCGGCAGGTGTTGGACAGGTTCAGGTTAATTCACTTACACTAAATAATTTACCTTGGTCAGGCAATTACTACGGAGGCATGGATACCAAACTGTCGGCTTTGGAAACGAATCAGCAGTTTAAATTCGATCACTGGAGAGTATACAGCAGTGTTATAAATCCTTCCGATACTTCGCTCAGCATCAGGGTGCGGCTGAATGCCAACGATAGTGTGGTTGCTGTTTTTGTTCCACGCGTGTTCTCTGATTCTCTTGTTATTAACGAGATCAATTATAATTCGGAGGTTAGTTTTGACCCCGGCGACTGGGTCGAATTGTACAACCCACAGGATCACGCACTTGATATTTCGAACTGGGTTTTTAAAGATGAAGTCGATACCCATGCGTTTGTTTTCAGCCAGGGAACAGAAATTCCGGCAAAGGGTTATATCGTAATCGCATATGACATGACGGCTTTTCACACTCTTTTTCCTGCAGTTACCAATTACGTCGGCCCAATGGGATTTGGATTTGCAGGCGGTGGCGAACTGCTCCGGATTTATAATAACAATGCCACACTGGTTGATACGGTTAATTACGACGATGTTGCACCATGGCCAACACGACCTGACGGGCAGGGAGCTACCCTCGAATTACTTTCGCCTTCGCTGGATAACGCTCTGGGCGAAAACTGGAAAGCGAGTGCCATTAACACCCATGGCACACCCGGAGCCGAAAATAGCATTAATGTGAGCCTTGATGAACCTGTGACTTCCGATAAATTATCCCTGACTATTTACCCTAACCCATTCAGGAATACCGCCATGTTGAAAATCAACACGAATTCAGTGATTGACGATGGAACACTTGAAATTTTTAATCTGGCGGGACAAAAAGTACAGCAGATCGATCATATTACATCCACCCGGGTCGAACTCAACAGAAGCGGACTTCCGGCCGGCTGCTATTTTATAAGGTTTTCTAATAATACCGGTATTCTGTCAGGATTAGAAAAAATGATGCTGCAGTAAAGAGTTTGATTGATTCTTTATGATGAGTCGAATTTACCTCACAGTTTTCGGGGAAAGTGGGTGAGAAGCAAAAAAAAGCAGCAACTTTTATAAAGTTGCTGCTTTTTTAAAATCCGATTCTGCTGTATTTACGGGTAAAATTATACGTTAAACAGCGAATTGACTATAGGGTCATTTTTGCTTGTGCGATCGTCAATACGTTTGTCCATCATGAGTGGGTAAACACACTCATCAATTAATGCCTGGCTGGTGCGGGTTGTAACTTTATAGGAACGGCCTGCGGCAGACGTTGATTCGTAGGAGAAATCCCAGCCAAGAACCATTACCCTTGTACCCCGACTGTTGATCTTCTTGATTAGCGGAACATAGTCGGTGTCTCCGGCAATAATCACAACCACATCCAGTTGCTTGGAAAGTGCAAGTTCGTATGTTTCGAGCGAAAACCAAACATCAATACCTTTTTCTTCGGCATCGCCTGTACGCGAATCCACTAAAAGCGGATAATTGTGGGTTGTTATGCCTTCGTACATGAAAATATCCTCAATACGACGCTCGTTTGTCATTTGCGTAAGGCGATAAGCCTCGTCAGGATACTTTTTTTCTAACTGACTGGTTGAATAACGACCACGGAACCAATGTGTTTCAACCACCTGGCAGTAGCGTTTTTCTGAATTTTCCAGTTTTGAAATCTCATCGCGCAGAAATTCGGCGAGACCGTTAAAATTGATTGTGCTTTTGCGTTCATGATGGTACCTGTAATAAGAATTGACCTTCAAAAAGAAAGTCCCATCGATAAACAATCCGATTTTTTTGATTTTTTCTTCCATCTTAATTGTATATAAATAATTTGAAAAATAGGCTGCTCTTGATAAATTAAATTTAATAGCAG
>CAIXAQ010000575.1 GCA_903917425.1 uncultured Bacteroidales bacterium | reverse complement strand
GAACACAAAATGTAAAAGTAGTACAAGCCCCCTTACTTTTTTATTTTTAATTTAATGTTATATGTTTTTCATTTCTTTTTGATTCTGGATTGTTCAGCTTAGGCCACAATAAAACGAGCCAGCTAAATTAACAATTAATGACCAATGATGGGACTTCGATCAAACAGAAAAACCGGCCTCTTACGATACCGGTTTTTCATTATTAGTCCTAAATAGTATTAATCGGCAATGATAACAAGGTATTTGCTTCTGCTCCAGAATTCGGAGTAGTTCAGAATCACTAATTTGTCAATAGTCTTCTTGTCGGCACTTTCAAATTTGTAAGAACCTGTCGGATGATTGGTAAGTAAAGAAGCTTTTTTCTTCAAAATACTTATTTCCGTCAGGGTAGTAATATCAGTTTTGATGAAATAAGTTTTATCAAAATCCTCGGTTACATTTTTAGTACGGCCAAGTCCGATGAAACCACCCGATTTGTCAATTATCTTCTTCTCTTTCAGCTCTTTGGTAGTTCCAACCACATAATATGCGGTGTTGAGTGCGGCTGTTTTTTCTTCGAGAGCCTGTTGTTTTGCCTTGTTCTCTTCACTCAGGTTTTCAACGTTGGTGTTCAGGTTTGTAACCTGTTTCCCTAAATCTTCCACCTTGATGTTCAATTTGCCAAGTTGTTCCTTCAGTGTCGAAATCTCGGCATTTTTGTTTTCGATAGACATCGTGAGGTTGTCGATCATTTTTTCAAGTTCAGCAATCTTGATGTTGGCACCTTTCAATCCGGATTCTGATTTTTTAAGTTTGGCGCGAAGTGAAGTCACCATTTCGCGGTTTTTCTGCAACATAAGGTAAATTGCATTGATGTCGCCTGTAATTTGTTCGCGGGCGCTGGTTTGAACCTCAGTACCTCCATTGGTGTTCTGGCTGATGATGTTCTCTTTTAGTTTAATCGAGTCAAGGTTCGACTGAATGTCGTTAAAAGCCCTCACAAATTCCATAACAGTAGTGTCTTTCTGAAAGCCAAGCGACAAAAGGCTGTCGTTTTTAGCTTTAAGCCTGGCATTTTCTTCTTTCATGTTGTTGCAACTCACGGTCATCAACATGGCCGGAATCAACAAAAGGAACAATAATTTTTTCATACTTTTTCTATTGGAGGTTAATTGTTTTATAACGTGCAAAAGTACAATGAATTGTATTAAAATAAATTTTATTGAAAAGTAAATTTAACTTTACATTATTATAGAATCCCGGTATGATTTTAGTCTCTTTGACCTTTTTAAGTTCACTGGCTAAAATACCAGAACCTGCTACCTTATACGTCGCTGCCTTTCGCTACATTTGCCAATCTAACCTGCATTATGTCAAATTATCCTCAAATCATCCTGAAACCTGGTAAAGAAGGCCCCGTATTGCGTTTTCATCCCTGGATCTTTTCGGGTGCCATCGAAAAAACTGTAGGCAAACCTGCTGAAGGCGACATTGTCGAGTGCTTCACATCTTCCGGGGCATACCTGGCAACCGGTCATTGCATGCCGGGTTCTTTGGCGGTAAAATTGTTTACATTCAAACGGCAGGAAATAAACAACGATTTTTGGCATGCGAAAATAAGTGACGTCTGGCGTATTCGTAAATCATTGAATTTCACTGATAATCCGCAAACAAATGCCTACCGCCTGGTTCACAACGAAGGTGACAGCATGCCCGGAATTATTGTGGACATATATGGGAAAATGGCTGTTTTGCAGGCACATAACACTGGAATGCACGATATAAGGCAAACGCTGGCCGATGCTATTGTTGCCGTTAGCGAAGGTAAAATTACCAGCGTTTACGACAAGAGTGCCGAAGCCATGCGCAAAATGACAGGACGAATGGTGGTCGATGGTTTCCTGGCAGGAGATATCGGCGATTGCGAAGTACTCGAAAACGGACATCGCTTTCGTGTTAACGCGTTAACCGGCCAAAAAACCGGGTTTTTCCTTGACCAGCGTGAAAACCGTGAACTTCTGGCTCAGTATGCTAAAGAAAGAACTGCGTTGAACATGTTTGGATATACCGGGGGATTTTCGGTGTATGCCGCCGCTGCGGGAGCCAAAATTGTACATACGGTCGATAGTTCGGCCACAGCCATCGACATTGCTCACGAAAACATGAAACTGAATGGATTTGATACACCCGAATTTGCATGCATCGTTGCTGATGCACGAAAATATCTCGAAACTATGGATCAGGGTTTTTACGATTTAATCGTTCTGGATCCACCGGCTTACGCCAAAAATGTGGCTTCACGTATACAGGCACTCAAGGGGTATCGGAGCATTAACGCAATGGCTTTGGCTAAGATAAAGCATGGCGGTATATTATTTACATTCTCCTGTTCACAGGTGGTTGACCGGCAGATGTTTACTTCGGCGGTAACGGCAGCAGCAGTGGATGCAGGCAGGCAGGTAAGAATTATTCAACACCTTTCGCAGCCTGCCGATCACCCGGTTAATAT
>CAIXAQ010000574.1 GCA_903917425.1 uncultured Bacteroidales bacterium | reverse complement strand
AGGTGTGAGGGGAATAACCTGGCTGCCATACGGGTAGGCTGCTGTGCGGGTTGCGAAAGTG
The DNA here is from genome assembly GCA_903917425.1 of uncultured Bacteroidales bacterium. Taxonomy (GTDB): domain Bacteria; phylum Bacteroidota; class Bacteroidia; order Bacteroidales; family UBA4417; genus UBA4417. The sequence goes on along the minus strand of CAIXAQ010000574.1, from coordinate 7,126 downwards.
ATTGGACGAAGACGACGATGGATGACGACGAAGTTGAAGGCATCCTTGAAGGCTGGCTGGTGAAGCCGCTACTTTGCGCGGTTTCTACCAACAGCGCAAAGTAAAAGCTGAGCCGATGAAGGAGGCTTTGCTTTAGGCGTGTACTTTGCGGACACCGTGGCTTCGGCTCCGCTCAGCCACCAGCGGAGGTGTGTGTCGGGAGGTGTCCGGGAAGTACGAACCTGCCAGCCTGAGAGGTGACGAAACAAGGAGGAAGGAATAAGGAGGCTGAGGACAATTGCTTGCAGCAACATGGGAAGTGGGGAGGATTCGAAGATTGCTTGTCAACAATACTCAAAACTCATTGCTCGTCAACAGTACTCAAAACTCGTAGAACTGACTTGTTATCCTTTTCTGAACGGCTTGTTTCTCTTGTAAAACTGTAAGTGGGCGGGTTTTAGCGGCTTATGTTGACTTTCTACCAAGGCGACATGTGCCGCTGTGTGTGCCGTTAAATTAGCAGCAGTGCAAGCATGCTGCGGCTACGCTCAGCATACCATTAAAATATAGAGTGCTGCTGATTTAACGGCTTGGAAAGTGGGTGGAGTGGGCAGGAAGGGTTGGTGCAGACAGTGGCTACTTGGCTTTAGCCCGATAGTACATAATGGGCTTATGGGCTTTCTACCAAGACCATAAGAGCCCATTATGAAAAGTAGCGTGTGGTGGCGGAATGTGCTTTTTTCCTGGCGCGCCACGGTGTATTTGCTTTTTCCTGCAAATACCGTGACAGGAAAAAGCACATGGAACCATCCACCACTGGCTGAGCGTGGGCGTGTGGTATTTTTGTAATAGGGCTTTAGCGGGAATAACGTTTTTTCCGATAGGCAATAAGGAATACCTTTATCGCGGAAAAAACTTATGAAGCGGATGCCCGGTGCGCGATACAATTAAGCAAGAATACCAAAAGCGCAATTACCCAGAATATCAATCTGATAAAACTAGCTGGTTGAAGATTTTACCAGGCGAAAGGATTTGAGCGGCAGCAAGGGTTTTTTATGACCACACGAAAGGATTCGTGCGGTAGCGGAGCCTGACAGGTCCTCTTCCGTTGATTCGCGTTTATCGGTGATTTCGGTAGAAGTAAAATATCGTTCAGCGGCTGTGCCCCATATTTTAAACGATACCTTTTTGCGTATCAATGGTATTTCTGCTTTTAAATATGGATTTAAGGTACGGTCGCCAAAACCGGAATAATAATTCCACGAAACGCTGGCGGTAGTATATTCCGCAATTGTAGCATCCGTAAACTCAGGGACAGGGAGTGCGTTCGGCCCGAAATACTCAGGTGAATAATTTACTGTTTGACTGAGTGAATCAAGCGAAACCAGGATCAGAATTGCACTGATGATATTTCTGTATTTCTTTAACATCGCCGTAAAATCAATCTCATGTTTAGTTATAATTCTCAGCTTTAAATCAAGTCTATCAGATACCGAAGCGAACTAAAACCTCAATTTTTCGGTCATCAATCCAAACCGAATTACATCCAACCTATGTTCAAAATATATGTTGTAATAATCGGAGCCGTGATAATACTGAACAAAAAGTCCGATATCCTCAAGAAACTTTGGATGATAATAAAAGGTTAAACTCAGGTTAAGCCGTTGAGCTGATATCGCGTTCAGATTATTCACATTGCCAAACATCCAGGTTGCCTCGCCTTTTAAGGAAATATCGGCATTGTTCTTTGTACTCCTGGTTTCTTTGGCTGGCAGCTTAAAAATGGAAACTGCGTTATGCCAGCGATAACGGCAGTAGATACCTTCGAGCTCATCGCTGCCCCAGCCCTGAGGGTGAATTTCGATTGACGTTTTGAAAAACTGGTAAGCGTTGAAGCGGGTATTAAAATGTGTTTTAATAAAACCTGTTTCAATATAATTTGTAGAGAAATCGCCGGAAAGTAAGTTCACTTCACCGTTATCCAGGAAGAAATCCCCATCCTGCCCATTGGAGTGATGGGCGTAGCGACCGTATAAACTCAGGTTTTGGGAACTCGCAAACTTTGTAAGCATATAATATACAGTTATCTGTGGGATATAGCTTGGCGTGCGGACCGGATAGGACCTTTCATCATACATCCGAAGGATAATCTGTGGCGTAAACACACCCATTAAGCGGGAATTTTTGCTTTTGCGGATGTAAAAATTCGGAATCAAATTCGCCTCAAACATCAAAGGCTCAATGTTACCAATATCAGTAGGGAAAGTAATATAGCTGCTTCCCTGGTTTACCTGCGAAATTACAGGCAGACCGATCCCCTGCAAAGGCTCTTTTTCCTGCGCATTACCGCGAACGACAAGAAACAGTAAACACAGCAGCAATCCTGTTTGGCTTTTCATTATATCACTTACAAATAAATGATTTTGATTTTCAGTACTTTATCACTCTGCAAATTGAATGATGCTTTCGAAAATAAAGGCTTGTTAGATAAGCCGATGGATTGGTAATTGGAAAACCCGATTCCTTCTTTGGGTAAAATCAGCCCTTTTTTAATTTTTCCATCATTGTCTTCATCATGAAGGATATTAACCGCATATTTTCCAGCCGGAAGGCTCTCGAATGTTACGGTTGAAGTCCCTTTCACAATTTTCCCTGTAACTTTTTTAAGGTACTTTTTATAGTGCTCGTCAGGAAAAGCATCTTCCCTGTTGTACACGGCAAAAAGCACCGTGCCGCTTGAATTGCGTAAATCTTTTACCTCAATTGTTAAATTGTATGTTTCCTTTTTTTGATTGTGGAAGGATGAGAGGAGTAAGATGATTAAAGTTAATTGAAGCAGATTGAGTGTTCTTTTCATTATTAGAGGGATTAAGAATGGTGGATTTGTGAGGTCAGGAGCAAGGAGTACGGAGTTTGACGGTTCGAGTCAGGAGACGGAAGTCGCAAGTCAGAAGCCTCTCCAAAACCCGGATCTCTGCCTGTAAATTACCACCCACATCCAACTTCCCAACTTCGACATCCGAAATCCGACATTCGCCATCCCACATTTTACTCCCCACTCAAATTCGCCTTATCTACATTACGGCTCACCTTGCGGTTAGCAAGTTTTTCCTTTATCGTATCCACTATGTAATACATCATCGGGACCAAATAAACAGTCAGGATCATTGATGAAAGCAAGCCACCGATAATAACCCATGCCAGCCCGTTTTTCCACTCGCTTGCCGTTCCCTGCGCTAATGCAATGGGCAACATTCCGATAGCCATAGCCAGGGTTGTCATTAAAATAGGCCGCATACGTTCTTTACCCGCGATGATCAGGGCGTCTTTAAAATACTTGCCCTGGGCTTTTAGCTGGTTGGTGAAATCCACGATCAGGATGGCATTTTTTGTTACCAGCCCCATAAGCATGATCAATCCGAGCTGTGCAAACAAGGTTAAATCGTTTAATGATAAGTTTAAGGCAAGGAAAGCACCAATAGCAGCCATTGGTATGGCAAATAAAGCCACGAAAGGATAGATGTAACTGTCGTAAAGGGCGATCATAATCAGGTAAATCAATAAAAATGAGATAAGCAGAACCGAGCCTAATGCCCCGAAACTTTCATTCTGCGTTTTGATATCAGCACCCCAGGTAAGTTTTACACCTTCGGGCAAGGGGCGCGTTTCCAGGAAGCTTATCGCATCATCAGCTAAAGTTCCCGAAGGCCTGCCAAACGATTCTGAGGTAATGGTAACGGAGGGTTGCCGGTCCAAGCGTTCGAGTAATGAAGGTGAATTATCCTGTTTCACTTCTGCAAATTGTGATACTTCAATGGGGATGTTCATTGGATTTACGATGGAAAGGCGCTGCACGTCTTCAAAGTTTCTGCGGTCGAAGTCATCGAGCCAAATACGAACCGGGTATTCGGTGCCTTTTTCGGTTAAGGTGGCATCATCATTGCCAGTAATGGCTGTTCTAAGATTTAATCCTACATAAGCCGTGGTTAATCCTAAACGCTGCATTTTATCTTTGTCAGGAATCACTTTGTATTCAGGGCTTCCTTCTTCAACCGATAGCTGAACATTATCGGCACCGGGTATTTTTTCGATAGCAGCTTTCAGTTCATTCCCTGTCTTCATTACCAGGTTCAGGTCGTTTCCACTCAGGGTTATTTTTATGGGTGCCTGTTTTGGCAATAAGCCCAAAACTGCCATCGAAAAGTTAACTCCCGAAAATTCTTTCTTCAGCTCTTCGCGAAGCGATTTCATAAAAGCCTCCGTTTTGATGTTCCTTTCCTTTTCCGGCTTCAGCTGAATGGTAAACTCCGATATATTGGCAGAACCAACGCCTAAACTTCCAATCCCTGTGCTTGGACCGGCAATGTTGCTGAAAAGTGTTGCCACTTCGGGCTGCTGCAGGATAAAATTCTCAACCTGCTGGGTCCTGATATTGTTTTCCTGAACGGTGGTTGTTTTATCATATTCGAGGTTCAAACGGAACTTCCCCTGGTCGCCGGTCGACATCATTTCCTTGCCAATAATGCCTTGTTTCAGCATAGCACCCGTCATCACCAGAAGGAAAATAACTATTCCTGAAAAGATAAGCTTGTGGCTGAGCACCCATTCCAGCTGATGGCCATACCAATCGATAAATGAGGTTAATTGCCTTTCGAACCAAAGCAGAAAACGGTTCATGAAGTTGGTGGGATGTAAGTCTTCCTTTTTCCCAATCCGCGAAGCCAGCCAGGGCACCAGGGTAAAACCTACCAACAAGCTGGTGAGCGTGGCTGTTATTACTACGATTGAGAATTGTTTGAGCATATCGGCTACAAAAACCTGCAAGAACAGTATGGGCAGGAAAACCACCACGTCGACCAGGGTAATTGAAATGGCCGAAAAACCAATTTCCATACGTCCTTCTAATGCGGCATCCCGTTTATCTTTTCCCATATCAATGTGCCGCTGAATATTTTCCAGGATAACAATGGCATCATCCACGAGAATCCCGATAATTAGCGACATAGCGAGCAAGGTCATCAGGTTTAAGGTGAATCCCATCAGCCACATCACGGCAAAGGCGGTAATTAACGAGGTTGGGATTGCGATCAATACAATTAAAGAGTTACGATAGCTTCGTAAAAACAGGAACATAACCAGCGAAACCAGGATTACCGCCAGGATCAGGTCGTCAACCACTGAATTTACTGCGGCAATTGTCATGTCGGTTGAATCGTCGGCGACTATAAATTTCACCCCGGATTTGGAGTTAGCAGTTTCGATCTGGGCAAGTTTTGCATGAACCAGTTTCGAAACTTCCACGGCATTGGCGTCCCCTTGCTTTTTCAATAAAAGGCCTATCCCGTTCACTCCGTTGTAGCGGCTTACCGAACTTATTTCTTTCACGCCATCGATAACAGATGCCACATCTTTTACATAAACCGGCATTCCGGAGGCAGGCATCGCAATCTGTACATTCATAATGTCATCAACGTTTGAGAATTTCCCGGTCAGGCGGACGGAATTACTTTCTTTATCGGTTTGCGCTTTCCCGGCCGGCAGATCAATTCCTGAACGATTAATGGCATCCACAACCTGGTAAAGTGAAATTTTATACAGTTTTAGTTTGTCCTGATCTGCTTTCACCTGGATTTCGCGTTCTTCGCCTCCGAGCAGGGTAATTTCGGCTACTCCTTTTAATTGCTGGATTTGCGGCAGGATTTCATCCTTCATTTTCTGATAAAACTCTGTTCCCGGCAAATTACTGGTGGCACTAATCGAAATGATTGGCAAATCGTTGGGCGAAACTTTGCTCATTACCGGGCTTTGAATATCTGCCGGAAGGTCTTTTTTGATATTGTCGATATAGCGCTGTGCATCCTGCATGGCAATGTTCAGATCCGTTCCATATTTCAGGTTGGCAATAATAATGGAAGCATTGGGCATGGATTTGGTTTCCAGGTAATCCACTCCTTCGAGATTCGAAAGCGCATCCTCTATTTTTCTTGAAACAGACGTTTCCACTTCATTGGGTTCGGCACCCGGGTACATTGTTTTTATTACAACTACAGGCTGGTTAAAGTCGGGCAACAGTTCATACCCCAGGTTTTTAAAACCTATTATTCCCAATAAGGCGAATACACTGAAAATAACGATGATCAGCGAAGGGCGGTTGATTGATAGTTGAGTAATGTTCATGGCTTGTCAGTTATTGTATTTTTGTAAAATCAACACTTTTTCTAATTCCGGATGATGATAAAAGGAGGGAAAGAGCCTTGCAATAGGTCTCGGTTTCTTTGAGTAGTTCATCAGCGGCTTCTGTTTCCAGAACATGGGCTGCTTTGAGCAGGTTGAGGTACGTTCTTGTTTTTCGCGCTTCGTTACCAGAAGCAGATAAACTGGTATAATAATCAGGTTTCGATTTCGCAGCCTGAGCTTCTTCGATGCTGTGGAGTATGGCGTTACCACTTTTTAAAAGCCGGCTCGAAAAATAATTTTCCTTTTTCGCGTCAGCCAGGTAATTGTAGCAATGCACGATTTTAAATGCATACTCAAAACCTTTTTTCTCAATACCACTCGTTCTGTTGTTCATGGTTCAATTGCCGTTAAGGGTTACATTTGCTCCGTCGAATAGATTTATAAAACCGTTGGTGACAATAATATCGCCTGTCACCAAACCCGCTGACACTATAACTTTGTTCTGTATCCTGTTCGCAAGGGTGATGTTTTGCAAAACCGCTTTGCCGTTTTTTACCAGGTAAACCTGTGGCTGAATATTGGATCCAACAATTGCGGACGCAGGGATAATGATTTGATTTTCAGAATCGGAACTTTTTATTTGAACTTTCCCGAACATCCCTGACTTGATTTTAAGATCAGATGTATTGTTAACCGAAAGCTGAACCGGATAACTATTACCCATATTGGATTTACTTCCCGTCATAGTCACTTTTCCTGTGAGAGGAGTTTCGGAGTACACATCGGCTGAAAGTGTGTACAACTGGTTCATTTTGAATTGACTCAGTTCTTTTTCGGGCACATTGGCCGTGAACTTCAACAGCGAAATATCTGTGAGCTGTAGCAGAGGAACGCCCGGTGCGGCATAAGCGCCGACCTCGGTAAGTTTGGCGGTTACAATTCCGCTAAAAGGAGCTACAATAGTGGTTTT
>CAIXAQ010000573.1 GCA_903917425.1 uncultured Bacteroidales bacterium | reverse complement strand
CACATCAAATCGACCATAGGGGTCATGTCGATGTGCGTCGAAAACTTTTTAGCTTTCTTTTTGCCGCCTTTTTGTTTGCCTTCAGCTTGAATGATTTCAGCCATAGTATGATTTCTTTAGATTATTAACTTTTATTTACTATTCTTCCAATTTTGCTTCTTCCTTCTGGAGATTCGTTGTCAGGTTAAACTTGTTAACCTGGTTGTCCTGAAGAATATCCATTACATGTTTTACAGCTTTGAAATCGGCATCGGCATCGCCTTTGATAGCGACTTCGGCGTTTGGATTCTGCAAGCGGATAAAACGTACCCAAAGATTCAACTGGTTATCTGTTGAATCAACAGGTATTCCCGACTGAAACTTGTCACGGTCTTTCGAATCTTCTGTATTCAGCCAGGCTTTTAATTTGTCAGCCGGCATACCAAAAGAAGCCCAGGTTGAAAAGGTTTTTAATTCCTTTTCCGTAAATGTCAGTTGATATTGTTCTGCCATTTTTTTCAAAACTTCTTTTCTTATAAGAACAGAGGTGTCAAGACCATTATCGAAATTAAGGAATACTTTATTATCCTTACCGACAAGAATTATAATGACATTTTTATCAGGAGACACCTTTTCGCTTATTGAATTAGGAGTATCAATAACAGTAGCCTCCTGGGGGCGAAATGACGTTGTTAACATGAAGAATGTAAGCAAAAGGGCAAATAAATCCACCATAGGCGTCATGTCTATGTGTGGAGTTCTTACCGGTGCTTTAATTTTTGGCATGGTTTCTTATTTTAATTGTGAAAACCGGGCGCTAGGCGCCATGACTCAAATAATACTGTAAGCTGACCCTATTTGGCTTGCGCTGCAAAAGTCTGAGTAAGACTGAATCCTGCTTCATCAATTTTGTAAGTCATTGCATCAATCTTCGTCGAGAAGTAGTTGTAGAAAATGATGGCAAGGGTTGAACCTGTAATACCAAATGCGGTATTGATAAGGGCTTCCGAAATACCGGTTGCAAGAGCAAGAGCATCAGGAGCACCGGCTTGAGCTAAAGCAGCAAATGCACGGATCATACCTAATACAGTTCCGATAAGTCCAATAAGTACCGAAATGGAAGCGATGGTTGATAAAATAACCAGGTTACGCGACATCATCGGAAGTTCAAGAGCGGTAGCTTCTTCGAATTCTTTTTGCAAGGAAACAAGTTTCTGATCTTTGTCGAGCTTCGTGTCTGACTGAAGTTCTTTGTATTTAACCAAACCGGCTTTCATAACGTTACCAATTGATCCTTTTTGTTTATCACATGAAGCGATAGCCTGGTCAATCTGGTTGTTTTTCAGGAAATTCTGAAGGTTTGCTACAAAAACGTTTGCGGCTCCTGTGCCTTTTGCTTTGCGAAGAGTGAAAGCTCTTTCAATTGTGAAAGTAAGAAGGACAACAATCAAGGTAATCAAAAGAGGAACAATCATACCTCCTTTATAAACCATTGCCAGGTAATTACCAGGTATCGGGTGCCCAGCAGGGTTACCACCTTCAAAGTTAACAGGATTTCCTAATACGTAATAATAAATCAGGAATGCGATTGCCAAAGCAATCAGAATTACTCCAGTTGCGAAAGCTGACTGTAGAGTTTCTTTCAACGATTGACCGTTTTTGCTCATTGTTGTTAAGATTAAGGATTAATAAATTGTATTAATTGTTTATTGTTAGATTTCGACAGTAAATGAACAGCAAAGATAAAAGATTTTGTCTTTTAAAAAAGTTTTTGCCGGAGGTATCTCAAAAATTTATTTTGTTAATGAGTACTTAGCTTAGTATGAGTAAGTAACAGCGAAAAAGGAGGATTCCATCCAGTTCCTGGGCTATTTTGGTGTTTGATTCACAGGCTTATAATCGGGACATCTTGGTTTCAGATCCTTAATGGCGCTTGCAGCATTTTCATTAGTGGGCTCCAGTGTTAGAATTTTATCCCAATATCCCAGCGCCTCACAGTACATTTTATTGACCAGGTAATAGTAGCCCATGTAATTGTAAGCTTCAAGTATATCTTTGTTGTACTTAACAGAATCAATACTAGCTTTCTCAATTAGTTTTTCATAAAATGGTTTTGCTATCCCTTCTTTAGTATCAGGATCGAGATTTGAATAAACCCTGGCTTTAAAGAGATATGCAGGTTCAAAATCAGGGCTCATCCTGTTTACTTTTGAAAAAGCAGAATCGGCCTCTACCCAGTTTTTTGCATCGTAATAGGCACGTCCCATTTT
>CAIXAQ010000572.1 GCA_903917425.1 uncultured Bacteroidales bacterium | reverse complement strand
CTGACATACACTTTAACGATGCATTTCGCCCAAACCCTTAGCAAACTGAACCCCGACATGGTTTTTTGTTACGTCTCCGGCTCTGGAACTGACAGTACCGAAAAAGGCCGGATGATGTGGGCGCGCGTTAAAGGCAAAACCGAAAACGACCTGATGAAGTTGCCATTTAATTCGGTTTATGCGTTCAGGCCGGCTTTTATGCTGCCAACCAAAGGGTTGAAAAATGTACTGCCTTACTACAAATATGTTACATGGTTGTACCCGGTGGCAAGGAAACTGTTCCCACATTATTTCGGCACACTCAGCGAAGTCGGAATGGCCATGATTAATGTCGTTCAATACGGATATACTAAGCAGGTGCTGGAATTGAAGGATATCAGGGTGTTGGCCGGGAAATAACTCTATTCTTTTGGTTCTGCCGCGGATTGAATGAAATTGGTGTTAAAGGGTCAGAAGACCGAAGTCAGAAGACGGAAGAAAGTGTTAATTTGAGATTTTACCCTTCAATTGAGAAGCGATTTAACGAAAAGTAATTGACCAGTAAAGCGTCATTTTCAAAGAATAATAAAGGTTGTTAAAGAAACTTTTGACTTCCGACTTCTGCCTTCCGACATTTTCATATAACCCACCGTTGAATCATAAGTAGAACCATTCTTTTCTTATAGCACAATGGTCTTCTGTCTCAACCTTTACCTGCACTATAAAATTAACGGCAGAACAAAAAATAATATACTTTTGCACGAAATAATCACCAAACAAAACAACATGAAAAAATTATTTGCCTTCAGCCTGCTTTTGGCTGTATTAGTATCAGCTATATCCTGTAATTCAAAAAAAACAGATGGTTTTACTATTAATGGAACTGTTTCAGGAGCAGACACCGGATGGGTAATACTGAAAAGACGCGACGAGGGTAAAATGATAACCGCTGACTCAGTGCAAATGAAAGACGGTAAATTTATGTTCACGGGTAAAGTTGAACTTCCTGAGATGTTCTATTTGAGAATGAGAGACAACTACGATGCTTTCCCGTTTTTCGTTGAAAATTCGACCATCTCCATTAAAATTTATGCCGATAGCATTGATAAATCAGAGGCCACCGGTTCGGTGACGCAGGATCTGTATGCTACATACCTCAAAAAGGACGCAGCTTCCGAGAAAAAGATGGAGGAATTGTACAGCAACTACATGAAGGCCAGGGAAATAAAGGATACCGTTGCTATGAAAACCTTGAATGACGCCATGGATGCAGAACAGAATGCATTGCCTGTATTTATTAAGGAATTCGCCATGAAAAACGGAAGGAGTGTTGTGGCTCCATATCTTGTGCTCAGCAATGCCTGGGCATTTTCGCTCGATGAAATAAAAGCTGTCAATAAAGCAATGGATCCTTCCATCGCCAATTCGGACTATGTTAAAAAATTAATCGAACGTGAGGCTATACTCAACAGTGTTCAAGCAGGGCAGCCTGCACCTGAATTCACCATGAACGACACCACCGGAAAACCTGTCAGCCTGGGCAGTTTCAAAGGCAGCGTGGTTTTGGTCGACTTCTGGGCATCGTGGTGTGGCCCTTGCCGGGCCGAAAACCCGAATGTTTTAGCGGCCTATAAAAAATACAGCAATAAAGGGTTTACGGTTCTTGGAGTATCTCTCGATGACAATAAAGCCAAATGGCTGGCTGCAATTGCGAAAGACGGTCTTACCTGGACACATGTAAGTGACCTGGTTCGTTGGGATAATGCTGCCGCAAAACTCTACGGTGTACGATCAATTCCTGCTAACTTCCTGATTGACAAAGATGGAAAAATTATTGCAGGCAGCCTTCGTGGCGAAGATCTGATGAAGAAACTGGAAGAGGTGTTAGGGAAATAATTGGAAAATATTTTTGAAAAAGCCCGGAATTCATTTGAATTCCGGGCTTTTTAATTTTCAATAAGGAATGATAAACAACCTATTTTATCTTTTCTTCCTTTATGATAATAACTTGTTTCTGCTGTTTCCCTTCCTGCTTCCCCGGGCCGGCATTATCAGCATCTTTAGCAATAACTGGTTTTTGATCCGGATTGTCCAAAACAATCACTCGCACTTCCTTATGAGGTGAATTCCGGTTGTCGTCGTTTTTATAAATCATCACCCTTTCTTCGTCTTTATTTCCGTGTTCACAAGGAGCCTCATCCCGGTCTTCGAAAGTAATGATTACCTTTTTGCCATTCCGTTTCTTTTTTACCACAACCTTTTTCATTTCGCCGAACGGCATCACATCACCAAGGCCAAATGACCTGGCCACCCCCTCAATGATGGCTTCCACCGGTGGGGCTTGTTTTTGTGAAAATCCCTGATGCATGCGGAAGTCAGGGTCAAATGGCATGCCCATATGTGGTGGGGGAGGAGCCGGGAAATCAAATTCATCGTCATTCTGTAAAATAATTACCCGTTCGTCATTAACCACTATAGTATCAACATGTTGTGTCGTGTGTAGTGAAGAATCTTCCCCGGGATGGCGGATTACAATATTTTTTTCGATGTTTTGGCCTTCCTCCGGCATGTCTTTCGTTATCCCTTTTCCTTCCAGGAATGCATCTGCATCAAAATCTCCATCGGTAACTATAGTAGTATCAATCACTACCGTGTTTCCATCCACTTCTTTGGTAACATGAATCGTGATGGATTTTTTCCCTTTGGCTTGTTCACCTGATTTCTGTTGAGCAAAACTATTGCCCGGCAACAGGATAAATCCTGCGATTGCAAATAAAACTAAGAAGAAAGAAACACTGGTTTTCATAATGAAAGTTTGCTGTTTGGATTTGTGAAAAATTCCCTTCAAAAATAGAGAATTTATTTATGAAAGTATACACTTGCCTGTAAATCATACTGCAAGCGGGATAATTTTCTGCATTTATTGAGCATAAAAATCCAAATTTCAAGTCCCAAATCCCAGTAAATGTCGCTGATCAGGCCTTGGTTTTTGGAATTTGGGTCCCGGGACTTGAGCCTTTGATTAAGGAGTGATTTTATTCCACCCAAAGTGTAATATGAAGCAGAATTACTATATTTGACGGATACAATCAGCTCTAATTTCCATGACAGAAAAGAAAAACGGAAATCCGGCCGTGGTCGGACTTGCAGGCTTTGGTATGACCACCCTGCTATTACAGTTTCATAACATTGGTTTGATGGGTTTAGGCCCGGTGGTAGCCATGGGATTTGTTTTCGGGGGTCTCGCCCAGATGATCGCCGGATTCCAGGAGCAGAAAATGGGCAATAACTTTGGCTACAGTGCTTTTGTGGCCTATGGTTCTTTTTGGATTGGTTTAGGAATTATATGGATGCTGAATTTTTTCAAAATTTATGAAGCATCAAAAACCGATGTGGGTTTTTACCTCGTTGCATGGACGCTGTACACGGCAGTAATGTTTGTCGCTTCTTTGCGCGTTCATACAGCCATGGCAGTCACTTTCGGAACTTTATTGCTGGGCTTTATCCTTCTGGACATTGGTCATTTTGGCGATCCCGTATTCAATGTAATTGCCGGGTACGAACTTATTGTATGTGCAGGTGCCGCCTGGTATATGATGGCCGCAATTATTATCAATGACCTGGCAGGAAAAACGGTTTTGAAGATGGGCTTTCCTTTCATCAAATAGTTGGGAACAGATTCATAAACATAAAAACCTGCCGGATTCAGTCTGGCAGGTTTTTAAATTATGTTCAGATTTCAGATTGGTAAATCCAAATTATCATTTTATAATTACATGATTTCCAGTAATTCAACCTCAAAAATGAGTGCAGCGTGAGGCCCTATTACTTTACCCGCACCCTGGGCTCCGTAAGCCAGGTTGGAAGGAATAAAGAATTTGTATTTGGCACCTTTCGACATTAACTGCAAGCCTTCTACCCATCCTGAAATAACCTGGGTTACACCGAATGTTGCCGGTTCGCCGCGGTTTACCGAACTGTCGAAAACCGTTCCATCGATCAAAGTGCCTGTATAGTGAACTTTTACCTGGTCTTTTGCCGAAGCTTTTACACCGCTTCCTTCGGTTATTACCGAATACTGCAGACCGCTTGGCAGAACAACTACGCCGAGTTTATTTTTATTTTCAGCCAGAAATGCGATTCCTGCTTCGCTGTTGTTTCCTTCGGCTTTTTCCTTCATACCTTCGAAAAACTCGCTCAGTATATGGTTCACCTCATCAGGTGACATGGAAATTTCCTCATCTTTTAAAATGGCATTAAGCCCTTTTGTAAAATGCTCAATATCAAGTGCCTCAACACCTGAATTTTTTAAATTACTGGCAATACTCAGGCCTAAAGCGTAACTGATGTCTTTCATAAAATAGTCTCTGTTTAAATTTATTTTGAGCCGCAAAGGTAGAACTTTTATGGCTGGGAATAAAAACCCGGCATTAAGTAAAATGGAAGTTGAGCTTTGAAAACTATTCGCTGAGTGGTTTAATATCAGATTGATTGCTTGTAGTTTGATGCAAAACAGTTTAGTGAAATCAGCATCCTAACGATTGGTTGGCTTTCTGCCCTGCATTTTTGTTGCTTGTCAGCAGTTCATTATCGCCGGTATTTTGAGGAATAAATACTTACCTTTGCACATTGGCTTGATAATACAATTGCAAACGCCTAATTACAAATCATTTATGTCGGAATCGAAAAGAATTAAGATTGTTAATCTGCTTAAAACACCCGAAATTACTGGCATCGGGAACAATGTTGCCATAAAAGGATGGGTACGAACCAAGCGTGGCAACAAAAATGTTGCTTTTATTGCATTGAATGACGGATCAACAATTCATAGCATACAGGTTGTGGTTGATTTAGCCAATTTTGATGAAGAAGTTTTGAAACAAGTAAATACCGGTGCATGCATTGCTGTAACAGGCACACTGGTCGAATCGCCCGGTGCAGGGCAGTCGGTGGAAGTTCATGCCACGCAGATTGAAGTTTATGGCAGTGCCGATCCTGAAATTTATCCTTTGCAGAAAAAGGGACATACTCTCGAGTTTTTGCGCGAAATCGCCCATCTCCGCCCCCGTACCAATACCTTCGGAGCCGTATTACGTATCAGGCATAATATGGCCTATGCCATTCATAAGTATTTCAACGACAAGGGTTTTTACTACATACATACACCTATAATTACGGGTTCCGATGCCGAAGGTGCCGGCGCCATGTTCAGGGTTACTACGCTGGATATGAACAATTTGCCAAAGAATGAAGCGGATGAAATAGACTATTCGCAGGACTTTTTTGGCAAAAGCACCAACCTTACCGTGTCGGGTCAGTTGAATGGCGAACTGGCAGCTCTTGCCCTCTCCGAAATATACACCTTTGGACCTACATTCAGAGCCGAAAACAGCAATACGCCTCGCCACCTGGCCGAGTTCTGGATGATTGAACCCGAAATGGCTTTTTACGATATTACCGATAACATGGATCTGGCGGAAGATTTCCTGAAATACCTGATCCGGTATGCGCTGGATCATTGTTATGATGATCTCGAGTTTCTCCAGAAAATGTACGACAACGAACTGATTGAAAGGCTCAACTTTGTGACTAACAACGATTTCGAACGGCTGGCTTACACCAGGGCAATCGAAATCCTGGTCGCATCGGGTCAGAAATTTGAATTCCCTGTTGAATGGGGCGTCGATCTGCAATCGGAGCACGAACGCTACCTTGTTGAAAAAGTGTTTAAAAAACCTGTTATCCTTATCGATTATCCGAAAGAGATCAAGGCCTTTTATATGAAACAGAACGAAGATGGAAAGACAGTAAGAGCCATGGACGTTCTCTTTCCCCGTATAGGCGAAATTATCGGCGGATCGCAGCGCGAGGAGAATTACGATAAACTGCTTGCACGAATCCATGAACTCGGAATTCCTGAAAAGGATATGTGGTGGTATCTCGAAACACGAAAATTCGGCACCGCGCCGCATGCAGGTTTTGGACTTGGATTTGAAAGACTTATACTTTTTGTGACCGGAATGTTAAATATACGCGATGTTATCCCATTCCCACGCACACCTCAATCGGCTGATTTTTAATCCCGGATCAAATCCAATCTGCTTTTTCGCGATAAGCATATAATCTAAGAATTTGATTTACCTTTGGATTAGTCATTTTATCCAAAACACAAACAAGTATGCTCAACCAAAGCCTTCAACAGAAATTATTACAAAAGCTATCGCCTCAGCAGATCCTGCTTATGAAGCTTTTGCAAATCCCGTCGATGGCACTCGAACAACGCATCAAGCAAGAGATTGAAGAAAATCCGGTTCTTGAAATTGATGAAGAATACGACGGAAAAGAAGATGATAATTCGGATGAGTATGATGATACTCCCCAGGAAAAGAATGAGGATTCTCAAAACGATGTGGACATTCATGATTACCTGGACGATGATGATGTGCCTTCGTATCGTCTGAATGCCGGAAATACCTCGGCAAGCGACGAGCATAGAGACATGCCCATGGTAGCTGATACCGGTTTTATCGAATTGCTTCTTTCGCAACTTGAAATTAAAAATCTTCCTGTTCAGAAACTTACCATTGGGAAAACCATCATCGGCAATCTCGACGAAGCCGGCTACCTTCAACGTGATTTGACTGCAATGGTCGACGACCTGGCTTTTACCCAGGGCGTATCTTCCAACCTGGAAGAAATAGAGCAGATGCTCAGGGTTGTACAGGGTTTTGAACCGGCCGGAGTTGGGGCCCGAACCTTGCAGGAATGCCTGATCCTTCAATTAAAAAGGTTGGATATTTCGCCTTCGGTAAAACTGGCTATCACCATACTCGACAGATGTTTCGAAGATTTTTCGAAGAAACATTATGATAAAATCATGAAACGGACGCATTCCGATGAAGAAGAACTCAGGAATGCCATAAGCGAAATCTTAAAACTTAACCCGAAACCGGGGAGCGCTTTTAGCCCATCGACCGCAGGAAATCAATATGTTATCCCCGATTTTATTATCGAAATCAAAGATGGAATTCTCGAGTTGTCTCTCAATCAACGTAATATGCCCGAACTCAGGCTGAGCAGGACATATACCGAGATGTTGGAAACCTATGGAGAAAACAAAAACAGGAAGGAAAAAAATGACTCTCAACGCGATGCCGTTATTTTTATAAAACAGAAGATTGATTCGGCGCGCTGGTTTATTGAGGCCATTAAGCAACGCCAGGATACGCTGTACCTGACCATGAAAGCCATTATGGATTACCAGCAGAAATATTTCCTCGAAGGGGATGAAACCAAGTTGCGCCCTATGATCCTGAAGGATATTGCCGAAATAGTAAGCCTCGATATTTCGACCATTTCGCGTGTTGCCAACAGCAAATATGTTCAAACGCCCTATGGAACTTTTCTTTTAAAAAGTTTTTTCTCCGAATCTTTACAAAATGACCAGGGGGAAGAAGTTTCGACAAGGGAGATTAAAAAAATACTTTCGGACTGCATTGCAGCTGAGGACAAGAGTAAGCCTCTGACTGACGAAGAACTCACAGCTATCCTGAAGCAGAAAGGCTACCCGATCGCCCGCCGCACAGTAGCCAAATACCGCGAGTTGCTTAATATAGCCGTAGCACGCCTTCGCAAAGTGATGTAAGATTCATTTCAAACGTAAGAACACTATGCCGGCAAAAAAAATTGAGCTTTCACAATTCCTATCGTATATACTTCATCCTCTTTTAATACCAACTCTTGCCACTTCGGTTTTGCTGATGAGGCCGGACCTTTACACAATAATAATACCTGGTGTATTAAAAGTATGGTACTTATCGGTGGTCATCATTTTTACTTTGGTGATACCGGTGGCAGGAGTACTAATATTGCTGAAATTCAAAGCAATACAATCTGTAGAATTAAAGCAACGAGGTGAACGCACCTTCCCTTTGCTGATCGCTTGCAGTTCGTTTGTGGCTTTGCTTTACTTGTTGACGGGCACTAATATTCCAGCGGTTTTCCTCTATGTTATCTATTCTGCTTCTTTCGCCTTGTTAGCCGGATTATTTATAAACATGGCTTATAAAATCAGTCTTCATACCCTAGGTTGGGGTGCACTGGTAGCAACTATAATAGGAATAGCACTCCGGATTGGCAATCCTTTACCCGGATTAATAATTATCTCGGTGATATTATCAGGAATGGTGGGTTATGCCCGATTAAAGCAAAACACCCACAACGAAGCCGAGGTTTATGCCGGCTATATTGTGGGTGCTGGAATTATTACTTTTATTTCTTACCTTCTGTAATCATTTCTACCCCGAATTGAATGGAATTGGCTTTTGGGGGCTGGAAGACCGAAGTCGGGAGACCGAAGCAAACGCTAACCCGACCAATAAATCATCAATGAAAAATAAGTTGTTTGAAATTGATCATCTTACACAAAGTGCTACTTATAGTGGATAAAATAATTTTTAGGGTATACTACCAGCTCCTGTCTTCCGACTTCCGACAAATTGAATTGACCCACTAAATTGAAAGTAGAACTCTTTAATTAGTAGGGTTTAAAAACCAACCCAATAGAAAGAGGATGAATCTGAGGCCCAAGGTCTTTGTCGAAAACCGAAGATAACTGGTAAAATACGGAAGCGCCAATCCATTTGTAGCCAATTACGGCAAATGGGCCATAATGAAAGTTGTCGATATTACGTACCTTATAGGACCTTTCATCTACATCTGTTCCGCTTCCTGCCAGGTCACTTCCTTTGTATTTGGTATGGGCATCTATACTCCAACCAACTTTAAAGCCGATTGTACCGTGAACTTTACTGCTCGCTTTATACTGGAATCCAAACGGAATGTCAAGGTAGGTAATTGAAAGCTTGCTCTTCTTAACATCTATAGTTTTCCCGTTAAACTTCCTGGGGACATTGTACAGAAAAGACTCATTTACACCCACATTAGAAAAATCCTTTTCATAAATATTGTATTCACCCACTCCCAGGAGCGACTGATGATAAAAGTTATGCGCTCCAATTCCGCCGCCTATAAAAAAGGTTACATGTCCTTTTTTGTCCATTGGAAAGGTATAGTGGATAAAAGCATCCACTCCCTGGTGGATTGCCCTGGGGTTGATAGAATCAGGTACATTCAACCAGATGTCAGTAAATACGCCAAAACCAAGACTTAACCGCTTGGTGATGGATTCGGCTGAAGGTTTCTGTGCAAAGGAAGAGGTAGCCAGTGCCAAAAGGGTGATAATTAAAAACAGGTTGCGTTTCATTTGCTGTTATTTATTTTTAGAAGCTGCGTGAAATGGAATCATTTAGTACTTGCCAATTTTATGATGTATTCATGAGCCTGAGATTTTCCGGATCAATCTGTGAATAATCAACATCAGTTGATTTTACTGCTATTCCTATTGTTCAGATTATTTTTTCAGGAAGCAAAGATAAAGTAAAAACCGGATAAGAGGCAGCAAAGGATTAAAATGTGAATGTTAAGAAATGCTAATTGCGTTTGCCGGACAATATACCTGCTTGTGGTTTTATATTTGATCATTTGTCAACCGGTGATTGCAAAAAACAGGAATCTCCGCGATTAGAACTTGCACTTTTGATATCAGGTCGATATATGCTGATTCACCCCGGCCTCAGTATTTATCCTGATCGTCAGTTTCTATGTTTGTGCCGGGGTTGTTTGCATCGAAAGAGGTACAGTTAAAATAGTCTTCTTTCAGACCTTCGGGTCTTTCGAAATCTCCACGGTTCAACTGCAATAAATTATCGTTATATATCCGTTTCATATACAACGCCCAAATCGGCAAAGCCATATTGGCACCTTGCCCCAGCGATGTGGTGCGGAATCGTATGGTGCGGTCGTCGCCACCTACCCAGACACCTGTAACAAGGTCAGGGGTCAATCCCATAAACCATCCGTCGGAGTTGCTTTGTGTGGTCCCTGTTTTACCTGCGATGGGATTTGTCAGGCCATATTTGCCCCTGAGGCGCGAACCCGTACCGCTTTCGACCACACCTTTCATCAATCCTATCATCATATAAGCTGTTTCTTCGTTCATGGCTTCATCCTGGTGAGGTACAAACGATTGGATCACATTCCCGTTTTTGTCTTCGATGCGGGTTATAAAAAGTGGCTGTATGAAAATCCCCTTGTTGGCAAAAGTGCTCATCGCACCGGTCATTTCGTAAAGCGATATATCAGGAGTGCCGAGGCAAATGGATGGAACTGCCGGCAGATAACTGAAAATACCCATTTTCCGGGCTACTTTTATCACCGCTTCCGGCGAAAACCTTTTAATCAGGTATGCCGAAATCCAGTTGATTGAATTTGCAAGCGCTTCTTTGAGCGTGACCATCTGTCCTTCTTTATAGTCGCTCGAATTGGACGGTGACCAGGGCACGCCGTTTGCCATTATGGTATATTGTACATTCGGCACCTGCGAGCATGGGTACATTTGACCGTCCTGCATGGCAACCGTGTAAACGAAAGGTTTAAACGTGGATCCAACCTGACGACGGGCCACAACAACATGGTCGTATTTGAAAAACCGGAAGTTTATGCCGCCCACATAGGCCCGCACGTAGCCTGTTTGCGGTTCCATCGACATCAGCCCGGCGTGTAGAAACCATTTGTGGTATTTTATTGAATCCATCGGGCTCATAACAGTATCAATATCACCTTTCCACGAAAAAACACGCATGGGAACAGGTGTCGAAAAGGCCAGTTCGATGGAGTCGTTCGAGATGCCGGCTTTTTTCATGCTCCTGTACCTGTCCGAACGCTTTTTGGAGGCGACCAGCATTTTATTGATTTCTTTCTTATCCGAAAGGTCGTATGGAGCATGAGAATTTCCTTTCCAGTGCTTATAAAAGGCAGGCTGCAAATCGTTGGCCATGTGCTCGGTAACGGCTTCTTCGGCATATTTCTGCATATGCGAATTGATGGTAGTATATATCTTCAGGCCATCCTTGTAAAGATTATAGTACGAGCCATCCGCTTTTTTATTTTTGGCAACCCAGCCAAAAGCCGGATCGCGAAGCCAGCGCACTGAATCGGCCATAAAATCGTCAGGGCTGTCGTAATTTTCCTTTTCGGGCTTATCAGCCATCATTGATTCCCGTAAATATTCCCTGAAATAAGTTCCCGGTCCGCTGTTATGATCCTGAAGTGTATATAGTGACATATCGAGTGGCAAAACACGGACTGAGTCGTACTGTCTATCCGTAATATAGCCGTTTTCAGCCATCTGGCTTAATACCACTTCGCGGCGTTTTTTCGAGCGCTCCGTATTGCGTACCGGGCTGTAATAGGAGGGAGCCCGCAGTAAACCTATCAGCACGGCAGATTCCTGGAGGTTAAGTTCGGCAGGAGATTTGTCGAAATAGGTTTTGGATGCTGATTTTACACCGTAAGCCAGGCTGCCGAAATCGACCGTATTGAGATACAAGGCAAGAATTTCTTCTTTGGTATAGTTGCGTTCGAGTTTTATGGCGGTGATCCATTCCTTAAGTTTCGCAAAGCCTGTTCCAAAAAGGGTGTGGTGTTCCTCGCGCGGGAAGAGGTTTTTGGCCAGCTGCTGGGTGATGGTGCTTCCACCTCCTTTATTGGTGCCTGTCACCATGCCTATCAAAACCCGTACAAGTGCCCTGCCGTCAATGCCTGAATGTTGCTCGAAACGGAAATCTTCGGTAGCGATAAGGGCTTTTATCAGCCAGGGCGACAACTCGGAATAATGAACATTGGAACGGTTCTCCAGGTAAAAAGAGCCCAGCACTTTCTGGTCGGCCGAAATAACTTCAGAAGCAAGTTTACTTTTAGGATTTTCGAGTTCTTCGAACGAAGGCATAAATCCTAACCATCCAACGGTAAGGGCTGCAAAAAACAAGGCAATAAACAACAGTGCGATGAAATACCATTTCCAGTACCACTTAACCCATTGGGCTTCATTCAGGTTTTTTTTCATCGGTTTGATAATTTTCTGTGCATTTTTTGCTCTGAGAAATTCTTAAATCGAAAAACATATGCCTCTATTCTTGAAATGAAGTAGATTCCGGAGTTAAAGAATCATTGCCAGCAATCGCCCCTCTCAATGTCACCCCTCGCCCCTCGTAAAAAGCAAGACCCTTTTATAGCAGTATAAAATTCGAAATTTTAACAATCTCTTAATCCCCTTGTTTTTTAATCAAAATGCCCACATCCGAAATGCCTTTCAGTGTTTCCTTGCGCATAGCCTGGTTTACGGCAATTATGTAATTTCCCGGTTTACGGAATCGCACGCCTTTGCGGAACAGAAACCGGTTATCCTTGTGTTTGCCCATGCCTTTTCCATACCATTTGCCATCGGGAGCTGCCAATATGCACTCGGCTGTATCGCACGAAAAAATATTGTCAGGATAATAGGCTGTGATAAACAAATAGAGGTTCTGCATGTCGTAATCCGTGGTGTTGCGCACCTCGAAATAGAAATCGTACGACGTCAATGTATCGTTGGAGTTGAAAGTATAAAGCAAAGTGTCGCCGGCTTTCCATTCATCATTTTTTAAATGCGCCGACTCATTATGGAATACCCCGTTTTCACAGGATGTTGCGAAGAATGATGCGACGATAAGGAAAGAAAAAAACCGTAAAATCGAAAATCCGGCTATGATATGTTTGAAACCCATGGGAATGCTATCTGTTATCCGGTTTGTGAGGGGATTGTTTCTTTTTATCAAAGCGGAACAGATCATCGCTGGCCACCACAAGACCGATTGCCGGTTTTTTATCCTGCTTGATAGTGAAATCTTCAATTTTTTCCGGGATCTTTCCTGATTTATTCAATGCAATAACTTCTTTTACCCTTTCGACAGTGAGAGAGAACATTTCGTGCTCTTTTCCTTTATACCCGAACCACATGGTTCCGCCAAAAACATCGATTTTTTGTAAAAGAACATCCCCCTTTTTGGTTTTGAGTACCGAATTCTCGTCAGGAAAATCCTTCAGTGCATCGTTATACGCTTCAACTTCGTAGTTGAGGCAACATTTAAGTTTCGAGCACTGTCCGGCGAGTTTCTGTGGGTTGGGTGAAAGCTGCTGAACCCTGGCAGATGCAGTGGATACCGAATGAAAACCGCTGATCCAGGTCGAGCAACAAAATTCGCGGCCACAGGAGCCAAGTCCGCCTAATCTGCTGGCTTCCTGTCGCATTCCTATCTGTCGCATTTCGATCCTGATCTTTAATTCATCGGCAAGTATTTTAATAAGATCCCTGAAGTCAACCCTGTCTTCGGCCGTGTAATAGAAAATAGCTTTGGTTCCATCTCCCTGGTACTCAATGTCATTCACTTTCATCTTAAGGCCGAGCTTTAAGGCCGCTACCCTGGTTTTATACAAGGCATCATGCTCGTGAGCAATCGCAGTTATCCATTTATCCACATCAGCCTGTTTGGCTTTACGGTATAATTTCCGGATATCTTCTTTTGTCGGATTGGCATTTTTGCGTATCATCTGCAACCTGGCAGCTTCACCGGTGAGCGTAACTATGCCTATATCGTGACCGGGTGATGCTTCAACTGCAACAATATCCCCGTTATGAATCGAAAGTCCGGATGGTATACGGAAGAAATCTTTGTGATTGTTTTTAAACCTGACCTCGGCACAATCGAATTTGCCGGTGCTGCCGGGTAAGGGTAACTGACTTAACCAATCGTAAGTAGCTAATTTGGCGCATTTCTGTTCGGCACCCGCGCGGCCAATAAGCGGATTGCTGTTTGAACAGCAACCCCTGGTCCCGAAAAGCTCCTTGTTTGGTATATTGATTTGTATGTTTTCTTCCATGTTGATTAAAAGTGTTTTCTCCACCATCTTAAGCGAAAGAGTAACGGAGCGACTGATGTATTAGTATAAACCCGCAGGACGGTAATGCTAAAAAAGCATTCGCCGCTAAGGTATGAAGTGACAAATTTACACTTTTTTGAGTTGAATTGCTGCCGGAATTTTCAATATCCTGGCAATGAGGTGCGAGAGGTCGGTTAAAACGATCTGTGCATTGGCATTGCGCTCGATATGAAAGATGGCCCGGTTAAATTCCTCGTCGAATTTTTCGATGTTTTGCGGATGGATATAGGCAGAAAATTTTTTCACAAAATCGAGTTCCTCGCCATCCAGTTTTACCAGGTGGTGGTTGCCGACATGGTATTGCAGGCAGATACGGAACATTTCGAGGCTGTATGCCAGCAGTTCCTTCTGTTTTTCACGGCTTCCGTCGCCTATAAGCAGGGGGATCGTTTCCTGCAGTTTATCGTATTCCTTCAGATCCCTGGCAATGGTAAAACAGCGCCGCATCCATTCGCGAAAAGTAACAAAGCGATCGAGTTCGGCATTGAGCGATACAGATCCCGAGCCGGTTTTCCCCGCAAGCATCAGAGCAACGGTGTAATTCCCATTGGCAAGGCGGGCTATTTTCTGTGCATCAGACTGGTTTACCTGGTGCTGGATTTCCAATGCCTGTTGTATTTCCGAATCCAGTAAACGGGGAAACTTAATCAATTGTGCCCGCGACTGAATGGTAGCAATTATTTGTTCCAGGTTCTCGGAAATCAGGATAAAGAGCGTCTTATCGGGTGGTTCTTCCAGGTTTTTGAGCAACTTGTTGGCAGCGGTGGGGTTCATTTTTTCCACCATCCAGATAATCATCACTTTATACTCAGCCTCGTAAGCTTTGTAGGCGAGGGTGCGGTTTATGCCATCGGCATCTTCGGCATTAATGAATCCCTGTTTTTTTTCGATCCCAATCTTTTCGTACCAATCGGGTAACGAAATATAATAATTATTCTGAAGTACAAATTCGCGCCAGGGGGCGATAAACTCCTTACTCAACACCTTTCCGCTGGCAACCTCTTTTGTGCTGTTGATTGGATAAAGGAAATGGAGGTCAGGATGAATAAGTTTGCTGTATTTCCTGCACGATGGGCATTCGCCGCAGGAATCTTCGGCAGTGCGCTTACGGCAGTTAATGTATTGAGCGTAAGCCAGGGCAAGTGCCAGTTTGCCCGAACCTTCAGTTCCAAGAAAAAGCTGTGCATGGCTCACTCGGTTATCGTATACAGTGCGTTTAAGTCGCTGTTTGAGAGGCTCCTGCCCAACGATATCACTAAATTTCATAGGTTGATGTGGAGTGAAAATGTATCGACAAAGGTAAGGGATAATGGACAATGGACAATGGATAATGGACAATTGAAAATGGTTAATCGTTAATGGAAAATGGTTAATCGTTATTGAAAATAGAAAATCGTTAATCGTAGATAGAAAATGGTTAATCGTAAATCGTTATTCCCCATTAGCCAATAGCCATTCGCCATCCCCACATCTCCACATCCCCACATCCTCAAATCTCCCAATTATCGCATTAGCACATTATCGCATTATCACATTATCGCATTAGATTTCCTAAAGTTCAATCTGTTCCTTCAGCAGGATATTGTCGGAGGATGAACCAATAAGTATTTCGAATTTACCGGGTTCGAGCACCCATTGTTTCTTTGCCGGGTCGTAATATTGGAATGCTCTTTTATCCAGGGTAACTTTCATGGTTTTTGATTCGCCTGCTTTCAGACTGGCTTTAGCAAAGCCTTTCAGTTCTTTCGTCGGGCGGGGCAATGCCGATTCCAAATCCCTCACGTAAACCTGTGCAATTTCTTTTCCTTCCAGTTTCCCGGTGTTTTTAATCTCGAATGAAACGACACAACTGAGGGGATCCGTTTTCTGCGTTAAATCAACTTTGCAATTTGTGTATGCAAATGTGGTGTACGACAATCCGAACCCGAAGGGAAATAATGGTTTTACATTTTTTGTATCAAAATAGCGGTAACCCACCCAAATATCGTCATTGTAATTGACTACACCATCTTTCCCGGGGTATTCGCCCAGTAAGAAGGAAGGTGAATCTTCGAGTTTATATGGCAAGGTATAAGAGAGTTTTCCCGAAGGATTTATATCACCAAAAAGCACCTCGGCCAAAGCCGTTCCGGTTTCCATACCCAGGTAGCTGGTGTAAAGCAAGCCTTTTACATCCGAAATCCAGGATCCCATTTCAACCTGGCTTCCGGCAATCATTATAACAATTGTATTGGGATTGGCTTTTATCACGGCTTTTATTAGCTCGTCCTGTCCAAAAGGAAGCTTCATATCGGGTTTGTCGTCACCTTCGCAATCGAGGCCAGGCTGGTGGTTCAAGCCTCCGAAAATCAGCACGGCATCAGCCGAAGCTGCCGTTTTTACCGCTTCCGCGATCAATGCCTTGTCGACGGATTTGAAGTTTTTGGATGCATTATACCCTTGCACAAAGTTGATTTTTACCGAATTACCCAACCTGCTCTGTAATCCTTCGAGCGGGGTGATTTCGTATTTTGCCTTGATGATGGTGCTTCCACCGCCGCGGGCATGTTTGCACGTTGCATTATCGCCGATTATGGCAAGGGTTTTGATGTTTTTCAAATTAAGGGGAAGAGCCTCCTTGTTTTTGAGTAGAATAACAGATTCTTCGGCAATTTTCAGGGCTGTTTTAGCCCGATCGGGTGTGCCCAGCAGGGCAGCCATGCCGGTAGTGTCGGGCTCGGCTTTACCCAAGATATTCAGCTTTACCATCACATATAGAATCCGTCTCACTTTATCATCAATCGCTTTTTCGTCAACGGTTTTGGCTTTTATTTCATCAAGCAGGGCCTGCCCCATATAATATTCCTTTTTACCATCAATCGGGTACATTTCGAGGTCAAGTCCGCTTGTTGCTGCCTCCATGGTGTTGTGAACGGCCCCCCAATCGGACATTACCAGGCCGCGAAAACCCCATTCGCCTTTTAAAATTTCCTGCAAAAGATAGGGATTCTGGCAGGCAAACCTGCCCCTGAATTTATTGTATGCACCCATTACACTCAGCACTTCACCCTCTTTCACAGAAGCCTCGAAAGCAGGCAGGTAAATTTCGCGCAAGGCTCTTTCCGAAGCTTCAACATTGATAGTTCCCCTATCGAATTCCTGGTTGTTCAGAGCATAATGCTTTGCGCAAACTGCAATTCCTTTCGACTGTGCCGCTTTTATATAGTTCACTGCTATACGTGAAGTTAAATAGGGATCTTCGCTCATGTATTCCCAGTTTCTGCCGTTGAGGGGCGTCCGGTTAATATTTAATCCGGGAGCCAGCATAATGTCTTTACCCCTCGCAATGGCTTCTTCGCCGTATGCATTCCCGAATTCGGTTGCAAGTTCCGCATTCCATGTGGAGGCCAGCGATGTGAGCGATGGGAAATAAGCGGTAGCGTCGTTTGTCCAGTTAGCTGAACCCCATCTGTCGGGTGCATTCTCCTCCCTTACACCGCACGGACCATCCGAAAGATGGAGCGCAGGAATGCCAAGGCGTGGAATAGCCGGTGTTGTAAAATAGGTGTTCCCATGAATCAGCGAAATTTTCTCCTGGAGTGTGAGTTGCGATAAAAGCTTTTCCACTTTTTGGTCAGTTGATTCTGTTACTGTAAATGAATTAAGCATGATGACGGAGAATGCCGCGAGCAGATAAAGGTTGAGTTTGATTTTCATAAAGATTTAGTTGTTTATTCTCCAATGATTATGTTTGATAAGTTCGCTCATAAATGAACAAACAGATTCTGCTCAAAGTTAAAATATATTCAATTGCAAGCTTCCGGAAAAGGAAACTTAGGCTATTTCTTATTTTGAGATGCTATATTTACATTTTTGCTCCTGTTGATTTATTTTCTTGTCCTTTTGTCTCTTAAGAAACACTATGCTGGGATTAACTGAAAACCTAACTTAACAGCTTGATTATTAATATATTTAATTCTCTGTTCGGCAAAGTGCTTATCATATGCTTCATTGTTGATTGGATTAAATTCTCGCTGGAATTTAATCATGTCATAGAATATAAGAGCTATTTTCCTTGCAGTAGCTTTATTTGCAACCGCAGGCCCCTGCTTTGCTTTTATACGTCTATAAAACGATCCGAGCCAATGATTACTTCGCTGCAAAGCAAATGCGGCCATAAGAAAAGCCTGACCAGCTTTATTCTTTTTCTTAACTTTCTTAGGCTTTAGAAGTTTACCCCCAGATGTTCTATTGTTTGGAACAAGATTAAGCCAGGATGTGAAATGCTTCTTGGTTGGCCATTTAGTCATGTCAATTCCCGTCTCAGAGATTATCTCTAAAGCAAGAACCTCGCTTATCCCAAAGATTTTTGTAACATCAATGCCAATAACTCCTTTAAGGTAGTTAGTTGCATTGAAGTTGAACCTATTCTTCGTATATACACCTCGGGGAGTCTTTGTGCCTCCCTCCCCTGTCAATTCACCAGAATCAAGTTTTCGAAGCACATTTTCAATTTGTGTATCACATTCACTGATCTTCTCTTTGAAAAATAAATATAGCTCATAGGCTTGCTTGAGTTCAAACAGATGTTCTGCACGCCAGTTACCAACCAATGATTTTTTTATTTCCTCTTTTGATGCTTTTACTTGATGATCTACCAACTCTACTAAAACTTCAGGGTCTCTCTCTCCTGCCAAAATTGCTTTTATAATGAATTGTCCTGACTTTCCACAAATGTCCGTCAATACATTTTGCAACTTGATATTCATCTGTTCAAAAGCTTTTTGCATAAGTTGTATCTGTGAGGCGTAGGATTGTGTAAGACTTTTACGGTGTCTCATATATGTACGTAGTTCACGAATTTCATTTTCGGGTTGGAAACTCTTGTTAAGCAATCCAAATGAATGAAGTTGTTGAATCCACTGGCAATCCAAGACATCTGACTTTCTTCCTGTGACATTTTTAATATGACGTGCATTTACCAGAAATACATCAAATCCATACTCTTCGAGAATAAGGAAAAGCTGAACCCAATATATACCTGTAGATTCCATGGCTACTGTATCGATCTCACATTGCTTAAGCCATATGGCAAGTTGATGGAGGTCTTCGGTATAACTTCCGAAATGCCGTACAGGTGTCTCATCTCTATCAACTGGAACGCTAGCATAATGGACATCTTTAGCAATGTCAATCCCAGCAGCATTAGGATGGACAAGTCGAAATTCATTTTTAACTTCTTTTTTCATAGCGGAGTTATTTGAGATTAACTCTTTGCTCAGTTGCTATGAACAAAATAGTCTCTTAACCGGGATTGTATATTAGAATACATCACCAATAATACAGTCACGAGCAACTGAAACCAGACTTGACGACGGGCTCATTAGGCACCAGTCAAAAGGAGGGTCTTAACTGCAAAGAATGTAGTACAAAGTTACGCCTGTTTCTTTCGTTTACAGCAATACATTGGTATTGTGATCACTTGACACAAAAGGACCAAAAAGTCAAGGCTTGATATAAATTTTAAACATCTGTACGCTTCGGTAAAGGCTCGCAAAACAAGGCTTGATACTTTGGGAACATCGTCCTGGCAGCATATGAAGCTGGTGTTTTGCTTCACACATGCCCACGCTGTTTACCTTCAGCTACAGCTGTTTTAAAATTTATCTCAGGCCGATCCTTACACCCTGAAAATTTACCTTTGAACCCAAACCTTTGTTCCGCTATGTTGCCATAAGGGAAGATTTTCTTAGAATAGGACTGGCCTTAGAAAAATACGATAGCGGTTCTTGCCGGAGATATGTGCGGATGGTATGTGCGTAGCAATACACAGCAACGACAAATGCAATAATTTGTGCCATCTTTCATGCCTTGTATTGCGTGGAGATACCTCCGGCTTAGAAACGCATCGTATTTTTATAAAGCCTAGATTTTTTGTTACTTTTTGATCATGCAAAAAGTAAAAATCTAGTACGTTTTGACTGAATGTTTGGTTTTGGTCTCATCCTGATAGTACCTCAAAATAAGAATTAGCCGAAACTTAGAGAGTATGGATATACCGAATATTTATATTGTATTGATATGCAATAGAATGATGCTTATTTCAGAGATTGGAGATGATGATATTTCTCACTTTATCCGAAAGCTCATTCGAGTCCATGCCTTTAAATTCCTTTGGCATCAGAGGCGGCGAAATAACAACTTTCACCCTGGCCGATTTGATCATCGAACTGCCTTTGGGCATAATGTCCTTTGAGCCATTAAAGGATACCGGCACAATGGGTACGTTTGCCTTTAATGCTAACTTGAGGCCTCCGGCCTTAAACGCACCGACATTTCCATCGGCACTGCGGGTTCCCTCGGGAAATATTACCAGCGAATGTCCTTCCTTCAAACGCTCGGCAGCCTGGTTTATGGCTGTAAGTGCCTGGCGCGGATCGTTCCTGTCGATAAAAATGCAGCCGAGGTACTTCATCCAACGACTGAAAGTGGG
>CAIXAQ010000571.1 GCA_903917425.1 uncultured Bacteroidales bacterium | reverse complement strand
TGGGTGCTTCGAATGCGCTCAACTCAGCCAATATGAGTATTGCCGGTTTCGACCCGGTAATTCCCCTGGATGAAGTAATCGATGCCATGAAATCGGTCGGGGATTCAATGCCATCCTCCTTATGCTGTACCGGTTGTGGTGGCTTATCCATTACCCCAACTGCGATAAGGCTTCATAAAAAATTAAAACACTGACGTATGGACTATTTTGACAGCCTGACAATAGAAAATATTGCTACCCTTCCTGAATGGGTTGATATGATGGAAAAGGCATTACGGCATAGTATTGAACCAGGTGGATATGTTATGCCAAAAAGGATGCACCTCGATTATGGAGATGATACTTTCCTGCTTATGCCCTGCATAACTGAAGAATACTGGGTTACCAAACTGGTTTCATTTTGCCCGGGTAACAAAGCAGCAGGTCGTCCATCTATCTTTGGTACAGTCGTTTTAAATGATACCAAAACAGGAGAACCCCTGTCCGTTATGGATGGAAGCGCCATTACTGCCATGCGCACTGCGGCAGTCACTGCAGTTGGCATCAGGCATCTTTCTCCGGCCGGTTGCCATTCACTGGGAATAATTGGTACCGGAACTCAGGGTATATGGCAGGCACTTTTTGCATGCTCGGAGCGTGAAATAAATGAGATATGGGCCTTCGATCAGAGCAATGAAAATGTTAAGATTTTTGCTGAAAAGGTAAAAAGCAAATATCCTATGATAAGGGTTATTCAGGCAGCTGATTCTTCGGAGGTAGCAATAAATTCCGACATTATTATTTCTGCAACAAATTCTCAATATCCGGTTTTTCCGGATGAGAAAGCGCTTTTTACAGGAAAAACATTTATTGGTATAGGCTCATATAAACCCGATTTCCGTGAATTTCCTGAGCAGTTGTTTCGCCTGATTGATTGTATTTATGTTGATACGCTGGATGGAAAAAAGGAAAGCGGTGACCTGATAACTCCGGTAAAAAATAACTGGATTGCTGAGACCGAGATTTACCCGATCGGAAGTCTGCTCACTGGTGAAATTATTCCAACTTCCAACAGAACCCGCTTATTTAAAACTGTTGGTTTTGCCTTATTGGATCTGTTTGCAGTAAAGCTGGTGTATGAAAAGTACATCGCACAGCAGCAGGACTAACCATTCTGATACATTTTCTCTTTATATACATGCTTTATGTTGCGCAGTATATTTTCGATAATTTTATTTTCAATTGAAGTCTTTATTGTTTCAAAAATGGTTAAAACCCTTCAATTTAGTGCAGCAACTTTAGTTTCTATGAATTTTAACCGCAAAGGACGCTAAGGTTTACGCAAAGAACGCTAAGCCTGGTTTGTAATGAATAAACTTTGTGCACTTTGCGTTAAAGAACGTCAAAATTTCATTTTTTGTTTGAATCTATGGATTTTTAATCCACAGAGGTTTAGTCTCATAGGTATATTAAGTCCGCCTGTGATCATATTTCCTTCTCAGATAAATAGTCAGACTGTGCACGGTGAGCGATAATAGTAAGCAGAAATACCGAGAGCGCAATTACCCGGCGAGTGAACTTATTTGCACTCATCAAAAAAAAACGCTAATTCCTGGTTTTTCGGACTAACCTAATTAACGCCCAGATCATTCGCTTTTGCCGGCAAAGTGAACCGGAAATTGCTCCCTTTCCCTTCCTCGCTCTCAGCCCACAATTTTCCATCATGTTTTTCCACGAAATCTTTGCAGATGAATAATCCCAGGCCTGCACTAGATTCACCTTCGGTTCCTTTATGACTTAGGTTTGCACCGAGCAGGAACAGGTTGTCAAGCATCTCTTTTTTCATCCCAATACCTGTGTCCCTGATTGATATTTCGACCGTATTATTGGGAGCTGCTACAGCTGTGATTGTCACTTTGCCTTCTTTGTGAGTGAATTTAACTGCATTGGAAACCAAATTGTGCATAACGCTTTCGAACATACGCTTATCGGCCAGAACGGTCAGGTTATCGGGAATGTCGCAGCTTATTTCAATCATTTTCTTTTCGGCTTTATCACGAATCAATGCCAGAATTTCTGAAATCGCTTCCGGTAAAAGGATTTGGACAGGGTTAAAACTAATTAAGCCGCGTTGCATCTGCGACCACTCGAGCAGGTTTTCGAGCAGGCTGTATAGTTTATGAGCCGATGTTCTCATATTTATCGCAAGCCGCTGGATTTTTTCTAAGGGGTAGGAAAGCAAGAGTTCCGGCATCTCAGGAGTGAAGCCCAGGAGAGTCTGAAACGGGCTGCGCAGGTCGTGGGCAATAATCGAAAAGAACTTATCTTTTTCGGCATTAAGCCTTTGAAGTTCGGCATTCTTTAGATTTATTTCTTTTTCTGCACGTGTCTGTATGGTTATATCCCAATTTGTACCGATCATTCGCAGTGGATTACCAGACTTATCTCGATAAACTGCGGTAAGCGCTCTGATAATATGAACTGTACTATCAGGCCATACTACCTTAAACTGGACATTGAAGTCATGTTCGCCATTTAATGCCATCTGAATTTCCTCGTCGACGCGCTTTACATCATCAGGATGGACGCATGCCAGCCAGGCTTCATAAGCGCCGCTGAAATTCATTTTATCCATCCCATAAAGCTCAAACATCTGATCATCCCTGATTAGAATATTATTAACTGTATCATAATCCCATACACCTACTCCTCCGGCACGTGTTGCCAGTTGCAGACGGGTAGTCAATTGATTCAGCCTCTCTTCCAGCTGTTTACGTTCAGTGATATCACTTACAAAGTGCAGCACAGCCGTTTCACCTTTCCATTCGGTTTTCCTGCCATTTAGCTCAATCCATGCAAGGCTTCCATCTTTCTTCAATATTCTGAAATGATATCTCGAGTCAACTGCTTCTCCCTTTTGCCGTTTCCGGTAATTGTTTTCTACTAACTCCCTGTCCTCGGGATAAACCATCTCCATATTTGGCATCATCATCAATTCCTCAGTGGAATATCCTGTTATTTCAGCCATAGGCTCATTAACAAACATGAAACTAGCCCCCTGTACTATCATTATGCCTTCAGGTGAGGTTTCGACCAGAATACGATATTGCCGCTCGCTTTCATTAACTTTTTTTTCCAGCACTCTTCGTTCAGTAATATCTATACTGTAACCTGCCATCAGATATTTACCTGCGGATGTAATCGGGTATTTAATGGAATAATAGATGTGGTCGTTAAAAACTTCCTCGAGTTCAAGAATTTTCCCTCCGGAAACAACTGACCAATCATCGGCAGTCATCGTAGCAGCCAATTCAGCAGGAAACAGTTCATACATGTTCTTCCCGGCCATCTCGGAACCGGGAATTCCAACTATTTCGCGATAGTTATCGCTGGCTTTCAGGACGCGGCTTTCAGTCGGGGTTACCTCTTTAATAAAGGCGAAAATAGGAGAGTGGTTCAAAAACGAGGAGAGCAAAACATTCACTTTCTGCAACTCTTCTTCTGCCTGTTTTCGAATGAGTACGTCCCCGATATGCATGGCAATCTCTTCGAGGCGATCAATCATTTCGGGCGTGAAACAATCTTTGCGCCGGTCATTGAACTGAATCAAACCAATATTCCGGCTCATAGTTTTTATAGGAATCAGCGCGACAGACGCATAGCCCTGATGAATGCACACATTACGCGGGTGCAAACGAGGGTCCTCGTCAGAGGAGATGCTCAAAAACGGGTATGAATCATTGGTCCAGATACTTCCCCATGCTGTGAAGAGTGGATTTACAGGTTCGGTTTTGCCTGAAATGACCAGCCCGCAGGTACATTCGAGTTTGATGATGCCTTTTGTGTCGCGACAAAGACCTCCTTCTTTAGTTCGGCTGACCAGTGTATTTTCGGTAAACAAAAAATCTGTTGAAAACCCATTCTGCGCGATATAAGGAAAATCATCCCCATCCTGCAGGCGAATGCCCACTGCATCAAACCCACTTCTTATTTTTAACATATTTAGTAAACGTTGCATGTTATCATGCAAAGTTCCGGGCTCGTTCAATATTTCAAGGATTTCATGGTGTATTTCCTTGAACATGGCCGCTTGTCTGGATACGGTAATATTGCGGGAGACACCATCTAATCTTACGATAGTATTATTCTTGCCGAAGATAACTTTACTTCTGTCATTTATCCACACAATGGTTCCGTCGGGTCTGACGATACGGCACTCCCTCACCGCAGAGCCTTCTTTAAGCAGTTGCTCAAATGCCTGATCAGAAATTTGCTTATCGTCAGGATGCACCATGGATGCCCATAAGGAAGTATCCGCGATAAAATCCTGCACGGGCCGTCCAAAGAGTTGTTCCGCCGATTGACTGATATATTTTACCGTCAAGTCCGGCCATGATAAAGACCAAACTACATCCTGGATGTCGTTTAGAATATCCATACGCTGGCGCTCACTCTCATGCAGTGCGTCCTCCATGTGCCTGCGCTCGGTAATATCAGTAATAATGCCATGCCAAAGTACCGATCCATCCTCCTCAAGCTGCGGTATTCCTTCGCCATAATGAGTCCGGATGGAACCATCCTCAAACTTTACCCTGTACTCGCATTGCCAGATTGCCAGATTTTTTGCCGATTCCTGAATTGAAACATAAAAACCTTCAAGATCAAGTGGATGCACATTTGCAAAAAAACTAAAAGCGTTTTTACAAATTTCTTCGGGAGTAACCCGATACATTTGAATGATGGCTTCGCTGGAATAGGGGAAGCAGGAACTTCCATCGGGGAACAACAGGTATTGGAATACGACTCCGGGCACCAGACTTGTGATTTTCTGAAGGCGATCCCGTTGATTGGAAACCAACTTATTCGCAACGCTTAATTCTTCCGCCCTTTTTTCTTTCTCATCATTTTGGAACAGAAGTTCGATATTGGCCAGGTTTAATTCGTCAGCCCGTAGATTTTTCTCTTCATTTTGAAAGGCAAGTTCCTTAATAGCGAGGACTAATTCTGCCGCCAGGTTTGCCTTCTCGTCATTTTGGAACTGTAGTTCGATATTGGCCAGGCTTAATTCGTTGGCCCGGTCAGTTTTCTCGTCATTTTGAAACAGAAGTTCGAGATTGGCAATAGCTAATTCGTCAGCCCGATGATTTTTCTCGTCATTTTGGAAGAGGAGCTCTTTATTGGCAACGATCAATTCCTCAGCCCGTTCTGCATTCTCGTCATTTTGAAAGGCAAGCTGATTATTGGCAAGGACTAATTCAGCAGCCCGTTCTGAGGCCTCCCTGATTTCAATGGAAAGCTCTTCGACAGTCGTTTCGAGCAACAATTGCAGTTCAATCTGATGCACTTCCAACTCATGAAGCAGTTTCAGCATTTCGCCTTCCGTAAGAGAGACTTGTCGTATAGGCCTCTTTTGCAGAATGGCTTCAGCTTCCTGTCGAAGAATTTCGGATTTTGATTTCATTTTTCTTATTGATAATAGGCGTCAGGTATTCAATTGTATTGATTTGAGCTAAAGTGCGGCAGTATTTTGTCCTGTTTGGGTTTTGCAGGTGCCAACGAAACCGGAATACCATTCAACTCCATTTGGGTGGAAATTTCTTTTTGGATCATGATTGATGGAAACAATAATCAAAATGAAATCAAACAGGCGCACCAAAACTGAGGCAAAAGAAGGGTGGGATAAAATTATTTTTGGTTTATGCCTTCCGTGTTTTGGACTTTTTATCTTAGTTGTACAAACTAAATTCCTGTAAAGGTACGGAATTAAACGGCTGATTATATTCCGAAGTTGCAAAAAAGATAAGGATGTTGATTTTGTTGTTTCAAAAATGGTTAAAACCCTGCAATTTAGTGCATCAACTTTAGTCCCTGTGAATTTTAACCGCAAAGGACGCTAAGGTTAACGCAAAGAACGCTTAGCATGATTTGTAATGAACACAGATTATCACGGTAATTTATCACGTATCAGGTGATATAGGTTTTCATCAGACAATACAAGCAGGCTGGGCGTTTTAGTCTGTGTTTTTCAGAATATTTAC
>CAIXAQ010000570.1 GCA_903917425.1 uncultured Bacteroidales bacterium | reverse complement strand
GTTTTTCGATGGTAGCAATGCTTTTCATCAATCGCTGGAATCCTTTTTCGGAAGCCTGCAAGGCTTCGTTGCTGAAATCGAGCGGGCTGCGGTAGTGAGCCTGGAGGATGAAAAAACGCACCGTCATGGGGCTGTGAGCTTTTTCGAGAGCGGCATGGTGCCCTTCGAAAAATTCATCCAGTTGAATGAAATTTCCCAACGATTTCCCCATTTTCTGCCCGTTGATGGTGATCATATTATTATGAAGCCAGTATTTGGCAGGGGTTTTATGATGTGCCACGGTACTTTGAGCTATTTCACTTTCGTGATGAGGAAAAAGCAAATCCATTCCACCGCCGTGGATATCGAACTGATCACCTAAATAGCGGGCACTCATAGCCGAACATTCGAGGTGCCACCCGGGGAAACCTTCGCTCCATTCCGAAGGCCAGCGCATAATATGTTCGGGTTGCGCTTTTTTCCACAAGGCAAAGTCAAAACTGTTCCGTTTCTCGTCTTGTCCTTCCAGTTCACGGGTGTTTGATAATAAATCCTCTATTTTCCGTCCTGAAAGGATTCCATAATTGTTGGTCTGGTTATATTTTTCAACGTCGAAGTAAACCGAACCCTTGCTTTCGTAACCCATTCCGGCATTCAGTATGGTTTTTACCAGGGCGATCTGTTCGATAATATGCCCGGAGGCGCGAGGTTCGATACTAGGTTTCAGTGTGTTGAGTTTGTCCATGGCCGCATGGTAGCGATCGGTAAAATACTGAACCACTTCCATGGGTTCCAGTTCCTCGAGACGCGCTTTTTTGGCAATTTTATCCTCGCCGTAATCGGCATCATTTTCGAGGTGTCCGACGTCGGTAATGTTACGCACATAGCGTACTTTGTACCCCAGGTGACGCAGGTAGCGGAAAACCAGATCGAAAGTAATTGCAGGGCGTGCATGGCCCAGGTGAGCGTCTCCATACACCGTCGGTCCGCATACATACATGCCGACATGGGGTGAATTTATCGGAACAAAAAGTTCCTTTTGACGAGTTAACGTATTGTAAACGAATAATTTATTTTCCATGCTGAAAGTTTAGCAAGGTGCAAAGGTAGGAATTTTATGCAATTGAAGCAGTTGCGGATTATAGGATAAAAACCAAGTGATATTTGGAAAGTTAAACCTCTAAAATAGCATACAAAAATGCTTTGAGAAATGATTTATTTTGGGATAACCTGTGCGAATTGCGATAAGTGCCAGTACAAACCAACTGCATAATACTTAAAAAAAAGACCTGCACACTATAATGGCAGGTCTTTTTTTATTTAGCGGAAGTGCTAATATTCGTCAGGCAACTCCTTTAACTGAGTCCTTGTAAAAACCGGTCCATCCTTACAAACAAAAACTTTACCTACATTACAACGTCCGCATTTCCCAAGTCCACATTTCATACGGTTTTCGAGGGTTGTATACACCTGCTCATCGGCAAAACCATATTTTTCGAGTATTGGAAAAGTAAACTTGATCATTATAGGCGGTCCGCATACGATAGCGATTGTATTTTCGCTTACCGGATTCATCCTGTCGAGTATAGTCGGAACAAAGCCCACCTCACCTTTCCAATCCGGAGTTTCGCCGCCCGGATCCACCGTGGTAACCAGCTTCACATCCGGGCGATCTTTCCATTCAGCCAGTTCATCTTTATAAACTAGGTCGGCAACTGATTTGGCTCCGTAAAGTATTGTAATATCCTTAAACTGATCCCTTTTATCGAGGCACGACCAGATTACGCTGCGCATAGGAGGCAAAGCAATTCCGCCGGCGATAAAAAGCAGGCTTTTACCTTTCCAGTCATCAATCGGGAAAATATTGCCGTATGGCCCGCGGAAACCGATGGTATCACCTTCGTTAAGGCTTGCAAGTTCTGATGTTACTCTTCCTGCTTCACGGAAAGTACATTCAATGTATCCTTTCCGGGTATGAGGTGATGCAACACAAAAGGTCACTTCTCCCTCGCCAAAAACGGAATACTCGCCGAACTGCCCGGTATGAAAAGAAAAATTATTTCCTTCTTCTTCGTTTTTAAATTTCAACCTGAATGTTTTGACCATAGGCGCCTCTTCAGTGATCTTCTCGATCTCCATCAGGTAAGGCTGGTAAATATTCTGTTGCTCCATGTTTTTATATACTTGTTATTTTATTAGTGCTTTGTGCTCAATGCCTAGTGCTCTGTGCAGAGTGCTCAGTGCTTAGCGCTTGTTGTTTACTAGTTTGATTTCTTCATTTTCAAATCCTCAAATCCTCAAATTTTCAAATTTTCAAATTAAACAATTACATTCTCCCCTATTGCCGTCAAATGTTCCTTAATATTCATATCCACCGGGCATGCCCTTGAGCAGCGTCCGCAGCCTTCGCAGCCAACAACATGAAGTTGTTCGGGCATATAGGCGAACTTGTGCATAATGCGCTGGCGCCAGCGCTGGCTCTGTACTTCGCGTGGGTTGTGGCCGGAAGTATGCAGGGTGAACAGCGAAAATCCGCATGAGTCCCAAAGACGCAAACGAACTCCTTTTTTTGTATTCTGTTCATCCTGGAAATCGAAACAGGCACAGGTCGGGCAAACGAAAGCACATGCTCCACAACCAATACAACGTAATGATTGTTCGAGCCAGAGTGCTGCATTATTGAAAGATGCAGTTGTTTTTTCGACAACACCTTCCACATCAAATACAACTTTTACATCAGCCAGGAATTTACTCTTGTCAATGTCTTTGCCTGCATCAGTAAGCAAATCTGCAAAAGTTGCTGCCATTTTCTCCCCTTTTTCGGTGAGAATTTCGACAAGAATTTCATCCTTGCTGATTCCGGTAAACTGCAGATCGCTTCCAGCCGTATTTCCCGGTCCGCCACCTACCGAGGTGCAGAAACAATACTCGTCAGCCACAGGACAAGAGAAAGAAATAATTGTGGACTTCCCTTTTTTCTCCAGGTAAAACTGGTCTTTTGGCTCTTCTCCAAAAATCGCATCCAGCGATTTGAAACCAGATGCATCGCAAGGTCTTACACCAAAAAGGATAGTTTCCTTATAATCAGCCGGATCAACCGGGAATTGTTTTGTACCTGATTTTTCGAGGGTGTATTCCAGTACTTTTTCAACTTTCGGGAAAGCTGCCTTTTTAGCCGATTGTGTCGAAAGCAACACATCGAGTGCGATTTCATCAAGCGAATGT
>CAIXAQ010000569.1 GCA_903917425.1 uncultured Bacteroidales bacterium | reverse complement strand
TGAAATAGCAAAAGCTGTTGCTATCATTGAAGATGGCTCTATCAAAAATATCTCTAAGCAATTAGGCAAATTGTTGAATACCATTAAAATAGTTCAGTCACGGTTAAATACAAAGCTCGATTTCGAGGGCATTTTGCTGACAATGTATGATGGGCGTCTCCGCCTGTCGAACCAGGTGGTCGAGGAAGTGAAGACACATTTCCAGGATATGGTTTTCAACACGATAATAGCACGCAATACCCGTTTAGCCGAAGCGCCAAGTTACGGACAAACTGTGTTGATGCACGATGCAGGAAGTACCGGTTCGCTTAATTACCTGAACCTCGCCAGGGAAGTATTGCAAAAGAATAAAATGACGACACTTACACAGGAACAAAAAGTAATAAAGGTTAAGGAATAATGGCAATTCAAAAAAGGACAGGATTGGGACGTGGATTGAGCGCAATACTCGAAAGCCCCGAAACAGATATTACCTCGAAAGACATTTCGGGAAACTATGTGGCAGGTGCTATCGCAAATCTTTCTGTTTCAAAAATTGAGACTAATCCTTTTCAACCAAGAGAAGATTTTGATGAATCAGCCTTGGCTGAACTCTCGCAGTCGATTCTCGAACAGGGTATAATACAGCCGCTTACGGTTCGGAAAATGGGATACGACAAGTATCAGTTAATTTCGGGCGAAAGAAGGTTCAGGGCTGCAAAAATTGCAGGACTGAATGCTGTTCCCTGTTACATACGAGTGGCGAATGATGAGCAAATGCTCGAATGGGCATTGATAGAGAACATACAGCGCGAAAACCTGAATGCCATCGAAATTGCAATCAGTTACAGCAGGCTTATCGAAGAATGCAGCCTCACACAGGACGAACTGAGCAAGAGGGTGGGTAAAAACCGATCGACTGTTACCAATTATATGCGCTTACTCAAACTTCCCGCCGAAGTTCAGGCAGCAATAAGAGACGGTTCAATAGGCATGGCTCATGCCCGTGCTTTAGTTAATATTGAAGGTGAGGCCAAACAATTGGTAATAACCCGTAAAATAATTGCCGAAGGTCTGTCGGTGCGCGATGTCGAAAAGTTAGCCCGTCAACTCAACAAAGTACTGACTCCACTCACCAAATCCGGTAAAGTTGCTTTGCCTTTGAAGTATGAAGTTATAAAAGATTCAATACAAGAACGATTGAACAGGAAGGTTGAAATCAACCGGACTCCAAAGGGGAAAGGGAATATTGTAATACCTTTTATATCAGACGAGGATTTGCAAACAATTGTATCAAAGTTAGGAATTTAAAAACTCCAGTGATTAACAAAACACGATTCATTATTAAACAAGCGGGGCAAAGTTTGCAGGTTTTCTCATCAAGAAAGGTTTGCAAACTTTGTTCTGTTTTTATATTTCTGGTTGTTTTTTGTATCTTTCCGGGAACCACAGTTGTAGCACAAGATACTACTTCAGCGGCTAAAGCAGCCGCTGCGGCCAAAGAAATTCATTCGCCCCGTAAAGCAACTATTTACGCTTTGGTTCTTCCGGGTTCAGGACAGATTTATAACAGGAAATACTGGAAAGTGCCCATAGTTTACCTGGGATTTGGAACAATGATTTATTTCATTCATAAAAACAACATCTATTACAAGGACATTAAAGAAGCATATGATTACGTGGCAGTGACTCAAAAAGAAATTTTTCCTCCCACCTGGATAAATGTATTTCCTTATCCTGAACCTCCCAATGATTATGCTAAAAAATATACTGAATCCCAGCTGAAATCCGGCATGGATTACTACAGGCGGAACCTTGAAGTTTCCTATATTTTTACTGGAGTCTGGTACCTGCTGACTGTGGTTGATGCGGTTGTGGATGCTCATTTTTTCGACTACGATATTAACAGCGATCTTTCCCTTAAAGTAAATCCCTGGATACCTGCATTTGATACCAGGAATGCTTACGGTTTTTCGGGAGGACTCAATCTGAGTTTGCGTTTCTGATTCATGTTTGCCGCTTGAAAAGCACTTCTGATTCACTTTAGTAACAGAGAATTATAAGGCCAAGTATAAAAAAAATGTTGTAAAATTGTGTATATGAAAATTGCACTTCTGGGATATGGTAAAATGGGTCATGAGGTGGAAACAATGGCCATTTCGCATGGACATACCATAGGGCTTATTCTTGATAACGAAGATGACTGGACTAGAAATGCTGCGTCGCTGAAGGATTGTGATGTCGCGATCGAATTCTCAATTCCGTCAATAGCGATCGAAAATATGGGCAAATGTTTCAATGCCGGGATACCGGTTGTAGTTGGAACTACCGGGTGGTACGATCAGATTGAACAGGTTACAGCAGTTTGTAATGCCGGCAATGGCACCTTGTTTTATTCTTCCAATTTCAGCATCGGCGTTAATATTTTTTTCGACATCAACCGCCGGCTGGCATCCTTACTCGAAAGTTATCCGGTGTATTTGCCTTCAATGACCGAAATACATCATACTCAGAAACTGGATGCTCCCAGCGGCACCGCCATTACACTGGCAAATGATATTATAGCGTCAAATTCTAACTTCAGGAAACTTACATCGGGCAAACCGGAACCAGGCGAAATACCTGTTCACAGCCTGCGTGAAGGAAATACCACAGGCACACATACCCTTAAATGGAGTTCAGATATCGACCAGATCACGATAACCCACGAGGCACATAACCGGAAAGGGTTTGCGCTCGGAGCCGTGATGGCGGCTTCGTGGGTACAAGGCCGCAAAGGAGTATTTACAATGAAAGACATGTTGAATTTGTAAGAGTATGCATTTTAAAGTTTCAAGCAAGCAGGGTTTTAACACATTTTAACGTAACCACAACAAATAAGCTGTAACTTTTGGTAGATATTTGCGCCTTAATACCATTGCAAGCCAGTGAAAATGAATGAAAACCGGGAGTCCCGTTAACTGATTGTTATAAAACTCAATATTTATTAATCATACCTAAAGCTACAAAATATGGATCTGATGACAATTCTGATGCTTATTATCATCCTCTTCCCAATGCTGAATTACTGGATATTCAGCGAAGCCGGAGTTGGCGGATACAAAGCCCTGATACCCTTTTACAACTATTACATCTGGCTTCAAATTATCGGGAAACCCTGGTGGTGGCTACTGCTCATGCTGGTTCCTTTTATTAACTTC
The DNA here is from genome assembly GCA_903917425.1 of uncultured Bacteroidales bacterium. Lineage (GTDB taxonomy): Bacteria > Bacteroidota > Bacteroidia > Bacteroidales > UBA4417 > UBA4417. The sequence goes on along the minus strand of CAIXAQ010000569.1, from coordinate 4,548 downwards.
TTCATGATCATGCTCATGCTCGTGCAGACTGCATTGAGTTACGGCAAACACCGGCTTGGCGAGCAGGCACTTTCGGTACTTGTTCCTTTCGTGTATATTCCTTACCTGGGTATTTCGGAAACAGAAAAATATATTAAACCTGCCGACAGGGTTCGTGTTAAGAAATCACAGGTTCGCGAATGGACGGATGCCATCATTTTCGCTGTAGTGGCAGCCTCGATAATCCGCATTTTCATGATCGAGGCTTATACCATTCCAACTTCGTCAATGGAAAAATCGCTGTTGGTCGGTGATTTCCTTTTTGTGAGCAAGTTGAGTTATGGTCCGAAACTGCCTAATACACCTTTGGCATTTCCATTTGTTCATCATACCATGCCCCTGACTCAATATACCAAATCATATGTGGAATGGATCAAATGGCCCTTTTATCGTTTCCCGGGCACAACTACAATCAAACATGGAGATGTAGTGGTTTTCAATTATCCTGACGGCGATACCGTTTCACTTAAAGTGCAGAATGACAGTTATTACCGGCTGGTCCGCGAGTATGGCCGCGAGCGGGTTTGGAACGATAAATTCAACTTTGGTGATATAGTATCCCGACCGGTTGACAAACGCGAAAATTATATCAAACGTTGTATTGGCTTGCCTGGTGATACCATTCAGATTATCGATGAGGTTGTTCATATAAATGGAAAAGCACTCGATTTCCCTGAACTTTCACAATTTAAATACCAGGTGAAAACGGATGGGAATCCAATAAACAAGTGTGTAATAGACAAACTGGATATAACCGAAGAGGTTCAGATGACTGAATCGGGTGACCAGGTGCTCACTTTAACCAACTCATCGGCAGCCGAACTCAAAAAGCTCCCGAATGTGCTTTCGGTAGAAAAAATTATTCAGCCGAAAGGTTATTGGCTGCCCGATATCTTCCCTTTCGATTCGACTTATGCCTGGAATGTGGATAATTTTGGACCTTTGTATATTCCCAAAGCCGGTGCAACTGTGCAGCTTACATTAGCCAATCTGCCCTTGTACCGTAGAATTATCAACGCCTATGAGCTTAATGAACTTTCGGTGAAGGATGAAAAAATTTACATTAACGGGAAAGAAACTACCAGTTATACCTTCAAAATGGATTATTACTGGATGATGGGTGATAATCGTCACAATTCGGCTGATAGCCGTTTCTGGGGATTTGTTCCCTACGACCATATTGTAGGAAAGGCCGTGTTCGTATGGCTTTCGCTCGATAATAACAAGTCGTTATTTGGCGGCAAAATAAGGTGGAGCAAATTGTTCAGGACCATCAAATAGCAGATGGTTATCCTGGCAAAATAAATAATTGATTTTTGCTTACATTCATGAGCAGAACATTTCACAAACAGGAAATGTTCTGCTTTTTGAATAAAACATGGCTATGAAGGCATGATTAAAAATTTCATATTTTTGCAGATTGCGATTGTTGTATTCTACTAGGGAATAAACAGATCAATTCCACGTTCCTATTCTATCCGAGATATACCATAATGCCCCGATACACGACAAATTCACTCCCCAAAAATACGCTGCAGGAAGAACCTGTAAGTTTTGCGCCTGAGCCTAAGGAGAGGAAGAAACCAAAGCCTGCTAAAACGAAGCAGGAAGAAAACCTGGATCCTTCCACATCTCATCTGGAGAAACTCTCGCAGGTGGTTGGCATTTTCTCGTTGCTCACTTCATTTTTCCTGTTTGTTGCCATTATTTCCTTTCTAATCAATTGGTTTACGGGCGAAGCCGACGATATATTCTCAGGTGTGGGCTTTGGCAGGATAGTATCGGATACCAACCTGGAGGCTAATAACCTGGGTGGCCGCCTAGGTGCCGCTTCATCCATTTTATTTGTAAAACAAGGTTTTGGCGTCGGTTCCTTATTCATCCCTCTTTGGCTGTTTGTGCTTGGCGTAAGGCTCACACTCAAGCATAAAATAATGGCACTGGGTTCTAGCCTGGGATTTGTTTTGCTAGCCATGGCCTGGCTTTCTGTAACCTTAGGTTTTATGTTCCGAAACTCGGCATTATCAATACTGGGGGGAATATCGGGCTATGAATCATCACTTTATCTCGAAGGCCTGACAGGGAAAATGGGGCTGATGCTTCTTTTAATATTTATCTTTATTGCGTTCCTGGTCATTGTTTTTAGCTTTTCGCTTCACCAGATAAAGCCGTGGCTTAACAGGCGGAAAAAGGAAGCCGCAATGGAAGAAAATCTGATAAATCAGAATCCCGAATTTACTGTAAGTACGAGAAATAGTATGCAGGAATTGCCTGTTGACAAATACAATACGGTAGAATTTGCTGTTAATGATTTCGAAAAGCCGGAAATGCCTGTTAGCCTGTCAAATAAACCGATGGCGAATACAGGTAACGAACAGGCTGTCAGCACTCAGTTCGAACCGGTTGCGATGCCCAAAACAAAAGTTTCGGCAAATACGCAGGTTGAATTTACAGTGGAACCAACTAAAACGGCTTCTCCTGTTTCGGATACCGAATTTACCATTGTCCCGACTATACCCGAACTGGTAAAGCCGGTTGTCAAAAAAAGCAATTCAGCCGGTGATGAAGTTGTGCACAATACAATGGATACGGCTTACGACCCCCGGCTTGACCTGGCTAGTTTTGTTTTCCCGAGTTTCGAACTGCTCGATGAATACGGCACAGGTACGATAAGCGTTACAAAAGATGAATTGGAAGCCAATAAAAACCGTATTGTTTCCACTTTGGGAAATTACGGAATCCAGATTGACAAGATAAAGGCTACAATAGGCCCTACGGTTACACTTTACGAAATTATTCCTGCCCCGGGAGTACGTATTTCGAAAATTAAAAACCTGGAAGATGATATCGCTTTAAGTCTTTCGGCTCTTGGTATCCGCATTATTGCGCCTATTCCTGGAAAAGGAACCATTGGTATCGAAGTCCCGAATCAAAATCCGGCCATCGTCGGGATGAAGACAATCATTACATCTGATAAATTCCGGAATAACCATTACGATCTTCCGTTCGCTATCGGCAGAACCATTTCGAATGAGGAATTTGTAGCCGATCTCACCAAGATGCCTCATATCCTGATGGCTGGCGCAACCGGGCAAGGGAAATCGGTAGGACTGAATGCAATCATCACATCGCTTTTATACAAAAAACACCCGTCGGAACTAAAATTTGTTATGGTTGACCCCAAAAAAGTGGAGTTGACCCTGTTTTCGAAAATTGAACGGCATTACCTTGCCAAACTTCCCGATTCAGAAGAAGCTATCATTACAGATACGCGAAAAGTGGTACGAACACTCAATTCGCTGAACATAGAGATGGATAACCGTTACGATCTGCTGAAAGACGCCCAGGTTCGTAATATTAAGGAATACAACATCAAATTTATTGCCCGCAAGTTGAATCCGCTGCTTGGGCATAAGTTTATGCCATATATCGTGGTGGTGATTGATGAATTTGCCGATCTTATCCTTACTGCCGGCAAAGAGGTTGAACACCCCATCACGCGACTTGCCCAACTCGCACGCGCCATCGGTATCCACCTTGTAATTGCCACCCAGCGCCCCAGTGTGAACATTATTACAGGTACCATCAAAGCTAATTTTCCTGCACGTATTGCTTTTCGCGTAATTTCGAAAATCGATTCGCGCACCATACTCGATACAGGTGGTGCCGACCAGTTGATTGGTCGTGGTGACCTGCTGATGTCGCAGGGAGGTGATATGATCCGTTTGCAGTGCGCTTTTATCGATACACATGAAGTAGAACGCGTAACTGAATTCATCGGTTCGCAGCGTGGGTATCCTACCGCATTTGCCTTGCCTGAGTTTAACGAGGAAGAGTCGGAAATACAGCAGGAACTTGATCCCGGCGAGCGGGATGAACTTTTTGAAGATGCAGCTTACTTAATTGTGTCGTCACAGCAAGGTTCAACATCACTTTTACAGCGAAAACTCAAGCTGGGTTACAATCGTGCCGGGCGTATTATCGACCAGCTCGAATCGGCTGGAATTGTCGGACCATTCGAAGGCAGCAAGGCCCGCGAAGTTAAAGTGGCCACGGAGTTCGCTTTGGAACAATTTTTGAAAGATTTAAATAGCAACCGAAAACACGAAGAATACTAGAACCAAAATTTAATTTAATTAAAATGCGAAACTCATTTCTTACAGCAGCACTCATCCTTGTCACCCTTGCCGGTTTTGCCCAGAACGATACGAAAGCCTCGGCAATTCTTGATGAAGTATCAGCGAAAACCAAGTCGTACAAAACCATAAAAATCGATTTTACCTATGCCATGGACAACGCGAAAGAAAAAGTTCATGATAAGTTTAAAGGATCGCTATTGAGCAAGGGCAACAAATACAAGCTCACTGCCGCCGGCCAGGATGTGATATGCGATGGTAAAACCGTCTGGACTTACCTGAAAGATGCCAACGAAGTTCAGATCAATAACCAGGGCGAAGACGATGATTCCTTTACACCGACAAAACTACTTAGCGGTTATGGAAAGGATTA
>CAIXAQ010000568.1 GCA_903917425.1 uncultured Bacteroidales bacterium | reverse complement strand
TGCATCAAATTCGTTCATGTGGCAATCGGTACAGGAAGCATCGGAGTGTTTCCATGTCCTGGTGTAAGTTTTGCCAGCATATTCGTATCCGTTTATTCCTTTAAAAAGGTTTGATTGGTTGCCATCATGTACTGCAAAGCTGCGGCCTACCAAATAGGAAACGGAAGCATTGTCATCCGTATTTACGAACGGGAAGTATGGCAATTGGTCAAAAGCTTTGTTGATAACATCAGGATTGAGGGTAGTATCGGAATAAACCAATGATGTAGCGCCACGGATTTGGTGACAAGTTGTACAAAGGTTATTGATTTTACCAAAATCGGTTGTAGTAAGGTTTTTGTTGTAGTTCAAATACACTGGTGAAACCGTGCTGAGAATCTGAGCAAGTGTATCGGAGAAATTGAATCCTGTGTGTGCATGACAGGTTTTGCAGTTGATTCTGGTAGCATTAGGAATATCGTTGGTTACAACAAATTTTCCGTTGCCTACAATTTCCTGGAATCCTTCGTGGGTATGGCAGCGTGCGCAGAATTTGGTAAAACGGCCACTTGTGGTGCCAAGGTAATGTTTTGATAACCGGTATTCATCAATTTTGCTATCGAAATTAGCAACCGTGTGGCAAACCAGGCAGGATGAATTGGCATCCTTGCCATCTTTACCGTTTAATCCGTCATTACCTTTTTCACCAGTAAGACCGGTAGGACCGAGAGGACCGGCTCCACCTGTAGGACCGGCAGGACCCATTGCGCCTTCAGGACCTTCGCATGCTGAAAAGAAACTAGCTCCCGCAAGGAGAAGTCCCAAACTGATTGCAAATAGACTTTTTTTCATAATTTGTTGGTTTTGTTTTGTTTATGTTTGTTTATTAGGGTTTCGCTTTTATACCGCTTCTCAATTCTATTGTGAATTGTTTCACACTGCAAATTTGTAATTATATTTTGTTAATTGTATATGTGTAATGATGATATATCCACTTGTAGCAAAAGTAATATCTCTTCTTTTTATTGATAAATGTCAATGCGATATTGTTAAATTAAGTTAATGTTTGAAAGGGCTTATAATGATCTGCAATTGATATATAATACAACAAAGTCGTTTATTTACGAATACTGAGTCAATGCCTTTAATTTAATAGAAAACACAGAAAAATTAACCGCAGAGAGCCGCAGAGTTTTGCGCAGAGTTTCGCAAAGAAGGCGGCTGAATAAAGGCTCTGTTGCTCTCCGCACCTCCTCTGCGTACTTTGCGGTAAAAGATTTGTAGATTCAATATCTTTAACTAAACGACATGGAATAATGAATCTCAAAAATTTTTACAACAATATTAGCCGCGGAATCGCAAGGTTAAGCGGTGAACCGCCGATCACAGCCACAGCACTCCTAGATCTTTCACATTTTAGAGGAACAGTTCGACAAGCTCACCGCATCGCAATGAATAAAACTTTGCTTTTTACAGCAGTTTAATTTCAGATGTTAAATATTAACAAAAGTGTAACTATTCAGCCCCTGATTAGATAAAGTTAAGTTGCATAAATGCCACAGATTCAC
>CAIXAQ010000567.1 GCA_903917425.1 uncultured Bacteroidales bacterium | reverse complement strand
GTTCGCTATAAATTATTCCAGGTTATTAAGTTATGCCCGCCGCCGTGGGGTTGAAAAAGAAATAGAACAATACATTAAAAAAAGTATTAACCCTAACGATACTCCATTCCTGAATGATTAATCCAGCTACATATACTTCCGACTGGATAGCTTCCTTTAAACAACAGAAGCAGTACCGCGCCGTGAACAATGCCTTGTTCGAAAAAATGATCTATGCCTTTTCCTTGCTCGAATCACTTGCTGCCACCGGCTTTGAATTTATCTTCAAAGGAGGCACCTCGTTATTGCTGATGCCCGTTAACTCAGATAGGTTCTCAATCGATATTGACATTATTACCAATAAAAGCAAAGCTGAACTCGAACTTGTGCTTGATAAAATAATAAATGATTCTGTTTTTTCTGCCTGGCATGAAGATAAAGATCGACATAATAAAGGAGGTATTCCCAAAGCACACTATATTTTCGACTTTGAACCTAAAGCGAACAAAAACGGAACTATTTTACTTGACGTGCTTTTTGAAAACAACCCCTCTAAGACCATTACCAGGACCGAAATTCGCAATTCATTCATTGATACGTCTGAGCCATGGCTAACAGTTAATATACCATCAATTGATTCAATCCTTGGCGACAAACTAACCGCTTTTGCTCCAAACACAATTGGTGTTCCTTATTGGTTGGGCAACCCGGAAATTCCGGATAAACGAATTGAGATAATAAAACAATTGCACGACAATTCTATTCTTATTGATCATTTTTCTGATCCTCAGGAGGTAAAAGATGTTTTCTGGGCTATTGCCGAAAACCAGATATTATATCGGTCATTGAATGCTACAGTTGAAGATGTAATCGCAGATATTTTTTCAACAGCTTTAATCATTGCCAAACGAGACCGGAATAATGTTGAACCGGACATCTCAAAATTTGCAGATATTCAAACAGGCTTAATAATGTTTGGAGAATATTTGATTACCGGATCTTTCAAAATTGAAGATGCCATTGGTGCATCGGCTAAGGTAGCTTACTTTACTCAGTCATTCATTCACCGGCATCTAAAACCATTTACCCTTTATAACACCGCAATAAATCTTGAAAATTTGATTATCGGAAATCTGGAATACAACTTCTTGAATCGCTTCAAAAAGACAAACAAGCCTGCATTTTATTATTGGTATTCTTGCCTCGAAATGATGAACTTAATCGACTAAAGTGCATTTCAAAAAGCGAAATTCGTTTCAGGTTCATAAGTTAAATAAAACCCCTGGCGCAAAATATGTCTGACAAATAACTGTAACCAATAACGATTAGCCCATAAACTATTCACTATTCACCACTCACTATTCACTCCCCAAGCCCACACACGCAGCCAGTGCCGGATGGCTCCATGTGCTTCGTCACACTGAGCGGAGCCGAAGTGCTGTCACGGTATTTGCAGAAAAAAGCAAATACACCGAGGCGCGCCAGGAATAAGGCACACTCTAGCATGAATACTGTTACTCAAATTATATACTCTTATGGTCGTATACCAAACTCACAAAAAGCTTTTGCGATCACAGCAACTAATCCTTCTGCCATTTTGTATGTTGGCTTTTTATCCTTTTGATCTTTTCTCCCTTGTATATCTGATTTATAAGAAATCCGGATAGTAGGTGTTTCCTCTCCAAGCAATAAACTATTACCGATTGACTGGATTAATCACTTGTTTTTTTTCTGTGGGGTTTTTAACCTTTGGATCAACGGGTCAGATATTCATTACTTTGGAATCGTAATGGTTATGCACTGCAATGATATGTGATAATTCGGATCCGGAATTGATACATCGTTTTGCCTGGCTGTTAGGGAGATTAACAGGCATGCGGGGTTTACCATTTTAGTATTCATATTGATTATATCAAATCTCACAAAAGATTTCCAGGGCTCACCTGTTATTTTTCTGATAATCCGTCATAAGAATATTATTCGCGTGATGTAATTACAATTTATCTCATCAGTAAAAATATTTTCTTATATTTTGTTATATCTTTGTTTTATGGAAATATAATTTACTAATTACAAATTAATACTCTTATTATTTTACACCATACATCCTCCATGTACCACAGCAAAGCTAAGAACTGTACTGTCATAATCTATTTTAACTGCGACCTCCGGTTGCAACCCGACTTCCTTTTTTACAGGTTTATGCGTATTTTATACGGTGAAAACTATTAAACAAAACATACCATGAACAAAAAAAAACTGCTACTTATTTCCGTCCTTCTTATTGCGGTATTCTCTTTTATCTCATGCGAAAAAGAGACCGCCACTGACCCCAACCAGCCTCTCATCGACCAGATGAAGGCGGTTACCGATTCAATAATTAAAAACACCAGGGTTCCCGGCATTGTAGCACTGGTGGTCGATCATAAACGGGGAATTGACTG
>CAIXAQ010000566.1 GCA_903917425.1 uncultured Bacteroidales bacterium | reverse complement strand
TGAATTTGATGCACTTGAAATAGTACCCGATTTGCTATTCAATAGGTTTCGGATTATGGTGATTGAGTTTCATTTTTTAGACCTTCTTATTGATAAATCTTATTTCCAAAAAGCTGAAATAGTTTTCAAAAAAATATTAAAAAACCATCTTTGTGTTCATTTGCACCCAAATAATTGCTGTGGGACAATGGATTTATATTCATTTTCAGTACCCCGAATCATGGAATTTACATTCATTCGCAAAAACAGGTGTGTTCAACTATGCCCGGCTCACGAATTCCCACACAAGCATGATTTCAGTAATATCCAAAAGACCGATTTACCCTTACCAAAATGTTGGTATTTACAAAATTGAAAAAACAATAATATGAAAGCTATTGTTTTAACGTATGACCACAATGCTATCATAACTGAACACATGATACATTGCTATAACGAGTTATGGCCCAATCATCCTTTTACTTTCAGAATCCCTTACCAGCATGATGAACGGTTGATCTTATCAGCACAAAGAGAATATGTAAAAACATCACCTGAAATAAAGGCAACTGTTTTATCATTATTGGAAGATCTGGATGACGAAGAATGGGTTTACTGGTGTATTGATGATAAATACCCAATAAAGTTGCAGATTGATAAAATCGTCACTATATACAAATCACTATTAAATAGCAAGTTAAATAATCTAAGTGCTGTGCTTTTTTGCCGGGCAAGAAAAATGTTAAACCCGGACTATTTGACCGGAGAGACTGTACTTTTAGATGATGAAGAAATAATTGAACGAAAAGCCTACCACCAGATATGGATTCATCAATTTTTGAAAGTAAAAGTTATTAGGTTTCTTTTCTTGAATTTTCCTTATATAGAAAGGCCAAGAATTATGGATACTTTAAAACATCTGATCGAAAAACCAAATGGTCACAAACTTTTTGTAACCTCAATTAATCGCTCGGTTTTTGGTGAGAGCACCTTTGATGGAGTAATTACTGCTAACTGTTGCGAAAGCATGGTAGCCAAGGGTATGAAAATACCTGAATGCTTTGTGGTAAATCCACAAAAATGTACAATTATCGGCGACCTCTGATAGATTGTTATCATGATTTCTCATAAACACCAGTTTATTTTTGTACATGTTGGACGAACCGCTGGTTCCAGTCTTGAACGGGCAGCTGGCATAAAAATAACAGAAGATGAAAGAACCAGAAATTTAGGAAACACTGATTTTGAAGAGAAACACAAACATTTTGAATATTACAGGAAAGTTTATCCTGTTGAATTTTGTACTTTTTTCAAGTTCACTATTGTTAGAAATCCTTTTGAGCGTCTTGTTTCTCGTTGGTTATGGCAGTCAACAGTTGTAAGAAATAAGAACCTAAGCTTTTTTGAATTCATTGAAACACTACCAGAATCTTCCAAATATTCGGAATTTTTCAAATTATCAGGTTTATCAATCGAAGCATCAATAAAGTACTTTGATTTTATTGGAAGATTTGAAGACCTTCAGAATTCGTATATGTACTTGTGCAATAAACTGGATCTTGATTATAATAAAATCCCTCATACAAATAAAACTCCTGACCATAGATACCAGGACTATTTCAACAAAGAATCTATTGAATTAGTTAGACGAATATAC
>CAIXAQ010000565.1 GCA_903917425.1 uncultured Bacteroidales bacterium | reverse complement strand
CCTGGCCGGATAAAATCACCTGATAAATCAACCCTCTAATATCCTTTGCGATGAAGTATAAATTGTCGGCTTTTCTTTTACCCTTGTTTTTATGTTCGCTTATATCGTTTTCGGCCAATGCGCAGAAAAATGCCACGGCTTTAACCCTGGAAGATATTTATAAAAATAACGTGTACCACGATAAGGGCTATGGGCCTGTGCGCTGGAGTAAGGACAGTAAAGGCTACCTGGCTTTTGAAACCAGCAAGGAAGTGAATGGAAAGGATATTGTAAAGTATGACGCTGAAACTGGGCAGCGATCGGTTGTTTGTTCGGCAAAATCGCTCATTCCTGAAGGGCAAACCAATCCGTTAAGCGTTTCGGATTACATATGGTCGGCCGACAACAGTAAGCTGCTGATTTTCACCAACACCCGCAGAGTGTGGCGGTATCATACAAAAGGTGATTATTGGGTCCTTGATCTTAAATCGGGCAAACTTCGTCAGCTTGGCAAAACGGTTGAACCAGCTACCATGATGTTTGCGAAATTTTCACCTGATGGTTCACGGGTAGCCTATGTGAGCAAGCTGAACATTTATGTCGAAGAACTGGAATCGGGTAAAGTTACCCAGGTCACTACCGATGGCGGAGGCGACATAATAAACGGAACATTCGACTGGGTTTATGAAGAGGAACTTGATTGCAGGGACGGATTCAGATGGAGTCCCGATGGTAAGAATATTGCCTATTGGCAGTCGGATACAAAGGGAATCGGGACTTTCTATATGATAGATAACGTGGATTCCATTTACCCGACAATTATTCCGATCCCGTATCCAAAAGTGGGAATGGCTAACTCCGCGGTAAAGGTCGGCATAGTATCGGCTGATGGTGGTGTTACCAAATGGTTTGATGTACCCGGCGACCCCCGCAATAATTACCTGGCGCGTATGGATTTTATTCCGAACTCCGGCGATGTAATGATTCAGCAACTGAACCGGCTTCAGAATACCAACAAGGTGTGGATCGGAAATACGGCTACCATGGAGATAAGCAATATTCTCACCGATACCGACAAATACTTCCTTGATATACATGATAATATTCAATGGCTCGACCATGAGAAGTATTTTACCTGGACCAGTGAGAAAGACGGATGGCTTCGTTTATACCTGGTTGCCAGAGACGGGAAAAGCATACAACCCATTATAAAGGAAAATTTCGATGTAGTTAGCATTAGTTGTATCGATGCAGCAGGTGGTAATGTTTATTACATCGCTTCACCTGAGAATTTTACTCAACGTTATCTCTATCGAAGCCGGATTGATGGTAAAGGCAGTGCCGAACGTGTGACTCCTGCTGATTTGGCCGGTCAGAATTCTTACCAGGTTTCCCCCGATGCCAGGTGGGCTATTCATACGTTTAATAATGCCGTAACTCCACCGCGGATTTCTCTCGTAAGCCTGCCATCGCATAAAGAAGTCAGGGTTTTTGAAGATAATGCCGCCTCAGAGCAAAGATTCGATCAGCTTCATCTAAACCCAAAAGAGTTCTTTAAGGTGGATATATTGGATGCCGTGCTTGATGCATGGATGATTAAACCTGTTGGCTTCGACAAGTCGAAGAAATACCCGGTCATTTTTTTTGTTTATGGTGAACCGGCAAGCAGTACAGTCCAGGATTCATGGGGAGGGGGCGATCTGTGGCACCAGTACCTCGCTCAGCAGGGATATATTGTGATAAGTGTTGATAACAGGGGTACGAATGTGCCCCGGGGATCGGAATTCCGGAAATGTATCTACCGCCAGATTGGAATTCTTGCTTCTTCCGATCAATCGAAAGCCGCGAAAAAAATATCTTCAATGTTCAGTTTTATTGATCCCGCAAGGATTGGAATCTGGGGATGGAGCGGTGGCGGGCAAATGACCCTTAACTGCCTTTTCCGTTACCCCGAAGTGTATAATACCGGCCTCGCTGTTTCGTTTGTTTCGGACCAGAAGCTTTACGATAATATTTACCAGGAGCGGTACATGGGCTTACCCGACGACAACAAGGAAGGTTACAGGGATGGTTCACCGATTAATTTTGTCAAAAATCTGAAAGGGAACCTGATGATAATACACGGTACTGCCGATGATAATGTACATTACCAGAGTTTTGAGATGCTTGTGAATGAACTGATTAAAAACAACAAGATGTTCAGTATGATGTCGTACCCCATGCGTTCGCACGGAATTTATGAAAGAGAAAATACTTCGT
>CAIXAQ010000564.1 GCA_903917425.1 uncultured Bacteroidales bacterium | reverse complement strand
GTTAAAAATAATGTCATCCACAGGGTGAACCTGCTCACAGATAAGCTTAGCCACGGCTTTGCTGTCGTTCAGATCGATACCAGCATCAGTAACCACCAGAATCTTGTTAAACATCATTTGTCCGGCTCCCCACAACGAATTCATTACCTTTTGCGCCTGTCCGGGATACGTTTTTTTGATTTTTACCAGCACAATATTATGAAAAACCCCCTCATCCGGCATTGCCATATCCACCATTTCGGGCAACATGCTCAGTTTGATGAGTGGCAGAAAAATCCGTTCGGTAGCCTTTCCCAGCCATTTATCTTCCTGTGGGGGAATGCCGACGATGGTAGTCGGATAGATGGCATCTTTCCGGTGAGTGATACATGTAACGTGAAAAGCCGGATAATAATCGGCCAGGGAATAGAACCCGGTGTGATCGCCGAAAGGACCTTCGAATAAAAGTTCTTCCTCCGGATCGACGTAACCCTCAATAATAAAGTCGGCATCAGCTGGAACTTCGATATCCGAAGTGAGGCATTTCACCAGTTCCACTTTCTTTTTACGTAAGAAGCCGGCCAGCATATATTCGTCAATATTCTCAGGCATGGGTGCTGTTGCACAGTAGGTGTAAACCGGATCGCCCCCCCAGCGCAACGGCCACGGGCATTTTCAGTCCAAGCCGCTTGTACTCGCGAAAGTGAGCCGCCGAATTTTTATGCAGATGCCAGTGCATCCCTGTTTTGTCAGGTGCAAATACCTGCATGCGATACATACCCACATTACGCATCCCGGTTTCGGGATGCCGCGTATGTACCACCGGCAAGGTGATAAAAGGGCCGCCATCATGAGGCCAGCAGGTTAAAACGGGTAACTTAGTCAGATCAGGTTTATCCATTACCACTTCCTGGCAGGATCCTTTTCCTTTTTTTCGGTGGGGCATGAAAGCGGCTACTTCGGCCAAAGTCGGAAGCAAGGCCAGTTTGCTCAGGAAGGAGTCGCGCGGTGTCATCAATCCTGCCATCAGTTCATCAATCTGCTTTGCTGTATCATCAAGCGATTGAACGCCCAGGGCCATGCACATGCGCTTTTCGCTCCCCATCGAATTGATCAGCAATGGAAAAGCTGTGCCATTATTTTCAAACAGCAGGGCTTTGCCGTCGTGTTTGCTCAGGCGGTCGGTGATCTCGCTGATCTGAAGATATGGCGAAACAAAATCCTTTATTCTGATAAGTTCACCCGCCTGTTCGAGTGATTGCACAAATGCCTGTAAGTGAGGGAAAGCCATTCGGTATTGTTTTTAATTTCTAAAGTATAGATATCCGGCCAAGCTACAAAAATTTAGCTAACGCAGATGAGAGGAATGATAAAATTCAGCATTTACTCTATTTTACAAAAGTAGAACAGAATATTTACTGCTTCAGGAATTAAATGAGAAAATAAATTAATTTTGCAAAAAAATTGAAAACTAATTATTAATCTAAATCACAAATACTTATGAAAAAAATATGTGTTTTTGCCCTTGCCGGAGTGCTGTTTTATAGCTGTTCAAATTCAACGCCTAAGACTGAGAAAGTAGCTGAAAAACCAAATCAGAACCTGATTGAGATTACCAACGATATGGAAAGTGCCGCATCTATGATACCATCGTGGACGAATGAGAAAACGGTTATCCAAACAAAAAATCCGGCAGCCCATTCCGGCGATTATGCATGTATAACGAATGATACCGCTGAATATAGCTACACTTATTCGGAGTTGATAAAAAATATCAATACAGGTCTGCCCAAACAGGTTGCCGTTTCCGGATGGGTTTATACAACTGTTGCCAAGCCGAACTTTGCAATTATTCTGGATGTCAGCGAGAAAGACAAATCATACGACTGGAAGGCTTTTCCATTATCCGACTCACTTGTTGAGAAAGGAAAATGGGTCGAATTTTCGAACATATTCTATTTCGACAAGCCGCTGAATCCTGAACAGGCAATTAAAATATATGCGTGGAATCAGGCAAAGAAGCCCATTTACATTGATGATCTGAAAATAGTTTTTGAATATTAGAAGATCCCTGGAAATAGGTCAAAAAAAAAGAGAAGGTTTTTGAAGCCTTCTCTTTTTTTTATTTAGCAGCAGGTTTTTCAACTGCTTTGAAATCCTTATCACTAAACGAGTCCGGTTTCTTTTCATCATTGTATTTCGACGGGCATTTTAGCAACAGGCTGCTTGCCAGGAAGGCATCATTTTCAATTTTCCCGATTACCACAACCTGCTCCGACTTTTCAAAATCCTGTGGTTTGGCGCCTTTGTAGGTTACCAGCCGTTCAGCACCTTTCTGATCGGTCATGTAGAAAGTAAACTTGTTGGCATCCACTTTAGTGTCGTAAATGATAGGTTTGCTCTTCACTAATTTCCCGATCACGTGAAATTCCTTGC
>CAIXAQ010000563.1 GCA_903917425.1 uncultured Bacteroidales bacterium | reverse complement strand
TAGGGTGACAATTTCTGATTTTTTGTCTTATTGTTGCATCTGGTCAAACAGTTCAGTCCATAAAATGGATATAAACAACTAATCATCAACACTTTTCCTTATACTGAGAATTATACGACCGAACCATACAAATCGAATGCATCTGCTTCCGTTATTTTTACGGTGTAAAATTCGCTAATTTTTAGTTTCGTTGTACATTTAATTAAAACTTCGTTGTCAACTTCGGGAGAATCAAATTCGGTACGACCAATATAATAATCGCCTTCAACGCGATCGAGCAATACTTTAAATGTATTTCCGATCTTTAATTTATTTAATTCCAGGGAGATACCTTGTTGCATTTCCATAATTTCTGCAGCCCTGTTATCTTTAACTTCCTGCGGAATATCATCAGGTAATTCAAAAGCGTGGGTGTCTTCTTCGTGCGAATAGGTGAACACTCCTACCCTATCAAATTTTGTATCTCGGATAAATGTCTTCAGTTCGTTAAATTCCTCCTCTGTTTCTCCAGGATAGCCAACGATAAATGCGGCCCTTACCACAGCATCAGGTAGGCGCTGCCTGAATTTTTCCATCAGGTTGTATGTGCCTGCTTTATCTACACCGCGACGCATGCTTTTCAGAATCCTGTCGCTGATATGCTGCAAAGGAATATCAATATAGTTGCAAACATCAGTACGCGAAGCAATTACATCGAGTAGTTCGTCAGGAAAAGTAGTAGGAAAAAGATAGTGAAGCCGAATCCAGGTAAAAAGTTTCAGGTCCGACAGTTGTTTTACCAATTCCGGAAGCATCTGTTTTTTGTAACGATCAATTCCGTAATAAGTCAGGTCCTGCGAGATAAGCAATAGTTCCTTTACGCCCTGGGCGGCTAATTTTTTAGCCTCATCAATAATGTCTTCAATAGTGCGTGAAATATGCTTTCCGCGAATGCCCGGGATGGCACAGAACGAACAGGAACGATCACAACCTTCGGCAATTTTGAGGTATGCATAATGGTTCGGGGTAGTCAGGTAGCGTTCGCCTAACAATTCCTTGCGGTAACTGGCACCCATCCGGGTAACTATTTCTGAAAGATCGCGTACCCCAAAATACTCATCTACCTCGGGAATTTCCTTTTGCAGAGGCTCTTTAAAGCGTTCGGAAAGGCATCCCATTACATAAACGTGCTTAAGTTTACCTTGCTTTTTAGCTTCGATAAAGCCAAGAATGGTTTCGATGGATTCTTCCTTGGCATCGTTGATAAAACCACAGGTATTTATGATAACTGAATTTTCCCTGCCTTTTTCGCCATCGCGGAGCACGCGGATATTGTTAAGCCGCAACTGTCCCATCAGCACCTCGGAATCGACTGTGTTTTTTGCGCAACCAAGGGTCACTACTCGAATTGTATGGCGGGGAAGGGTCATTATAGGGGTTGGGGGTTAGGATTTAAGGGTTGGGGTGCCGGTATTGTGATGTGGTGAGGGGCGCGACAAGGTGAGAGGTGACAAGGCGACAAGGCGAAAAGGCGATAGGGCGAGGGGCGACAAGGCGAAAATGCGAAAAAAAACTAAAATTGAACTTCGGAACATGAATCTTGAAACTCTGAAACCCTGAAAC
>CAIXAQ010000562.1 GCA_903917425.1 uncultured Bacteroidales bacterium | reverse complement strand
CATGCATATTCCCATTGTGCTTCGGTTGGCAGTGTGCCGCCTGCATAAGCAGCAAACTGGCTGGCTCCAAACCAGGTTACATTTATTACAGGGTGATTTTCGTTACCTGCAACAGCTGCCCATTTTCCGCCGGTGTAGTGCAAACCCCAGTCTAAACTGCCGCTGCTGGCATAAATTAAAACTTCTGAGGGATATAAGCCTGCTGCATACAGTCCATCGCTGCCTATGCTTTTGGCATTCAAAAAAGCTGCATACTGGGAATTGGTTATCTCGTACTTATTCATGCGAAAGGCACTCAGGGTTACCTGGTGCTGGGTTTCATCGTCGGATCGGGATACTTCGGTGGCAGGGCTGCCCATGGTAAAAGTGCCGGCCGGGATGTTAACCATTTCGAGGTGAGCGGGGTTGGCGGGATTGTTTACATTTATTTTTACCGTCTTATTCAACGTATTATAGGCTCCTGCATCGGTTGGTGTAAAGTCAGCTTTCAAATCATGGTTCAGGCCTTCATTTAGTTTTGTGCCAACCGGAGGGGTGTAAACAAACGTGCCGGGCACATCGGCTGTAGCATTTAATTGTGTGGCACTTAGCAAAGTGCCAAGACTAATATCAGCCGGATCGGCCCATGTGATTACAGGATCTTTTTTTATTATTTCATCCTCTTTACAACTGTTAGTAAATGCGAATAATACTCCCAACATAAGTAACGGGTAGAAAAAGATTCTGATTTCCTTTTTCAGAATTGTTAAATACTGCCAGCTTACATTTGCTTTTTTCATACTTGTTTATTTATACATGTGAATTAAAATTGTACTTGTCATTTTATCGGTAGATACGATCCGGCTCTGTAGCACAAGCGAAAAACATATTAAACTTGATAGCTAGCAAATGGGAGTAAATGTATTGCCTTAAATGTGGCATATTACAATGTGATGAAAATAAATTGCCGGGTGAAGTTGCATTTATGAGTTTCGAAAATTCTAAGTTAAAAAGGCCTCTGTTTTACCGGTAAATCGGGACGTGACTCCCAAACTCACTCATATAAATCAGAAGATAATACCTACAGCTATTGGGGCAAACTGGTTTTGGGCAAGCTTAACCCAGTTAGCATTGCAAAAAGCTATAAAAACAGAATCTAAATATGTACTTGAATCTTCATACCTAACTCATAGGTTTCCGGAAGGTTATAGTTATTCAGCCCCCTGTAAAACATATTGTTATCGAAGTACAAATTTCCATTGTTGTAATCCTTACTTTTCGACCAGGTGAAAATATTATATCCGAAAATGCTGTAAGTAAGGTTCAGCTTTTGCCGGATTTTAAAGCTGTAAGCTATGTTTATTTCTCTCAATTTCAAATATGTAGCATCCATGATGTAGGATTCCTGAAGAGTGATCAAAGTACTTGAATAATAATCCTGAACTGAAATATTTACATCGTTTTTCACATAAGATCCACTTGTTACATCCCATTTAACGCCTTCGCCCACAATGCCGTTTTCGCGGTCGGCGGTATTCGAAAGTGTACCGCAAACAGTTGCCATATTCATAAAATTCGAAAAACCAACCCCGCCTTTGCTATATTCAATTCCCATTGTAAATGTAAATCGTTGAAAAACAATAGAATTATTAAACAATATAATGTAGTCAGGATTCGCATTTCCAAGAACCTGGTCGCCACTACCTCTTTGTGGATAGCCGTTCAAATGAATTACCTGCCCTTCGTACCGATCCAACTTATAGCCGTATAGGTTTCCTGCCGGGCTGCCAATTTCACTCCCCATTGATATTGTTTTGCTAAAATAAGTCACCCTGCTTAACCCATCAGCTAACGCTAAAACTTCGTTTTTGTTTTTAAAATACGAAACTGACGAATTCCATACCAGTTTCCGGGATTGAACAGGAACGAGTGAAAGGTTCAATTCGTAGCCTGAATTCCTGATTGAAGAAGAACTAATCCCCATGGAGGAATAACCAATTCCGTTAAATATAGGAATCTCGACCAAACCATTTTTCATCTTCGAGTTATAATAATTCGCCTGAACTAAAGCCCTGTTTTTACAGACGCCTATATCTAAACCCATAGTATATTCAGAGATGGTTGAAAATATACTTTTTTCACCCTTCATAAATCCGTTTAGTGTATGATACCCGGCAATTGGATTTAATCCGTTTGAGGATATTCCACTTTGAAAACTAAGTGTTGAGATCAATTTAGGGAGGTGCAAAAATTCGTTAAATTCAACTCCTGTCGAAAGGGAATAAAACACCGGGGTTTTGGCTGTTACATTATAATCATAAATATCTCCGCTCAAGCTGAAACGAGCCGAAACTGCATTATTCCAGATATAAGAAATACCGCCATAATATCCGTTGTGTTTCATCTGTGACAATATTTCTCCATTTCCATTGTTCTTCTTATATGTATTATGTCCTTCCTCTTTTTCATAATATATCCCGGCAAACGAGTTAAGAGCATTCTTGGTAGAAATCAGGAAATTGTAATTTGCATAAAATGAATTTCTCGAATTACTTTGAGCATTGGTTTCACTACCATATTTCTGATAGCTTCCGTTTATATCGGCTGAACTTGTGTTGCGCTCGTTATGTGCATCAACTGTATTGAATCCTCCCAGATAATTAAGGGATAACCCCCTCACCAAATCGAATCTGATGCCGTATGTTCCAAAAGAGTTTTTACGGCTGAGTGCCGATGAATTCTCATAAACAGCAAACCATGGATTGTCCCAATAACGTCCTATATAGTGGTATTGTTTAAGTCCTTCCTGCCCAACCTGCCAATACTGCTTTAAACTTTTGGTATTCACCTGCCTGCCCATCCAGACATAAGCCTGCATTGGATTATCG
This sequence comes from uncultured Bacteroidales bacterium, assembly GCA_903917425.1. Taxonomy (GTDB): domain Bacteria; phylum Bacteroidota; class Bacteroidia; order Bacteroidales; family UBA4417; genus UBA4417. The sequence goes on along the minus strand of CAIXAQ010000562.1, from coordinate 1,563 downwards.
TAGCTAGTTCCGCCTGTGGGTTCCGCAACATTTTTATCTTTCAGATCGGTATTTTGAAATGAACCGAAAAGAGTGATCTTTTTGAAAAAAGTGTAAGTGAAATTTCCGCCTAAAGTGTTTCGGGCGTATTGTGTATTTGGTGTAACAAATTCAGCCCTGACATTGGAATATGAAATCCGGATACCACCATGGCTATCAGCCCACGACAAATTAAGGTTATTGGCAAATGTCCAGGCTGATTGAAAATAGTCTTTCACATTATCAGGTTGCGCTACCCATGGAGAAGCTTCTATCGAATTACTGATCCCGTTGATAGCGGTCTGTTCTCTTGCCCATGTATCACCACCTCTTACCGCCTGGGCCTGGCCATTTATCCATCCTGTTGATGATCCGTCAAATTGAGTAATCAGTTGTCCGTTTAAAGGAGGCCCCCAATTCATATCCGTATCATCATTAATGCCGCCCCCTTTTCCATCTGAATAACTGAACTGTCCATTAAATCCTTGTCCGTATTTATTCTGAAAATCAGGATAATCAGCAATCCGCTTTAGTAATACGGCAGAATTATAGCCCACATGGAATCCTTTATCTTTGGCTCTTTTAGTCCGGATCAGGATGGCTCCGTTACCTGCCCTGTTTCCATAAAGCGAAGCCGCCTGCCCGCCTTTAAGAACTGTAACGGATTCGATATCGTCCAGGTTCCAGTCATTAACCAAATTACCCATGTCAATATCCAGGTATGATGTAAGCTGCCCTATTACCGGAATGCCATCGACAACATACAGCGGCTGGCTGCTGGTGGTCAGATTTCGTTCGCCCCTCATAAAGAAAACGGAAGAAACTGAATTACCGGATGTACTCGTTTTTACATCGACACCATTAATTTTGCCTTGCAGAGCACTCAGTAAGTTTATCGAATAGCCGTTACGTAATTGATCCTTGCCAACAATACCTACCTGAGAATGAATGCTTTTAATATTCTCTGTCCTGTTCAGGTATGTGATGCACGAATCTGGGATTTTCCGTAGAGAAGTGTCGGGTTGAGCGACAGAAACTATCTGTATGAAGGAAATCAGGAAAAAAGGGATAAATTGTTTTAAAATACAAGGCATAAAAGAACGAGTAAAATTGTACGAAACTATGGCGATATGAAAGTGATTCAAAACTACAAAAATACTTCGGGTTAATCGAAGGATTTAATGAGAATATTTATAATAGCTCAATTTCGGCTTACCAAGCTTTGTTTAGAAGGGTGCAATTTAGATTCTCACTCCGACTAAAAAGAACCTTTCTTTTTACAGGAATAAAGCTCGGGCGGCTTATGATTATCGGGGGTCAATCAGTTGGCTGACTTCTTCTTTTAACCTTGGAATGTGATTTATAACAATTCCCCAGATATTTTCGTCCGACACATTGTCGTAGCCATGGATGATCTGGTTTCTCAAACCTACAATCCTTCTGGCATTTTCAATTGGGAACAACGGATCCTCTTTGAGGATTCTGTTTAAAGCTTCCCTATTATCTCATGGTTTCTTTCAATTGTCAGTTTGAGTAAAGAGTTCT
>CAIXAQ010000561.1 GCA_903917425.1 uncultured Bacteroidales bacterium | reverse complement strand
GGCCGGCCTTCACCATCAGTATTACCCACCCATACGGCAATCACATATTTAGGTGTAACGCCAATGGCCCAGCCATCTCTAAAACCAAAACTGGTTCCCGTTTTCCAAGCAATTTTTTTAGAAGAGCTGAACTGCTGCCATAAACCTTCTTCACCGGGGCGCATCACTTCTTCCATGGCCTGAAAAGTAAAATAGATGGAAGTGGGGTCGAGTGGGATGTTGGATGTAGGATGTTGGATGTGGTATGTTGGATGTGGTGTGTTGGATGTGAAAATTTGGGAATTAGGAATGAAGAATGAAGAAATTGAAAATGGACAATCTGTAAGCAGATAATTTAGCATTAGTCTCAGACAACTCATTAATCCATAAAGCCATCAACTTATCAACCCCATCAACCTATCAACAAAGAGTCAATCCTTAGGCAAACCGGGCCACCAGAAACCAGAGTCCTGGAAATTGAATTTTCAATCCAACTACTGAAATTTAGCTTTTGATAAGCTTTTTACTCTTAATCTCAGCGGCCTGTTTCCTGAACAATATCTGTTGCTTATTGTATTCGCCTGACCAATAATTTATTGACTCAATCTGCGTGGAATTTGGCGCGGATTCCATTCCGCAGAAGTTAGAGTATAGACCGGAAATCTCTTCGCGAATCTTTTTCTCGTCGGCAAAAACTGATTTCTGTTTCGTGGCAGTCAGTTCAGCTTTAATTTTCTGAAGTTCATCATATTTTGCTTTCAGCTTTTTGTTTTTAGCAAAAGTTACTGTATCGGCCTTAAGTTGTTTTTGCAACAACACAATGCTGTCGAGGGTATTGTTCAGATTATTATAGACACTCAGCAATTCCTGAGCTTTAGCGTAAACCAGTCTTTGGTCAGCAAGTGTTAGATTTTTATTGCTCTCATCATGAATGCAATTCACTGTTGACTTGTAAATTTTATCGTTCACATTGATGTTAATCGTGTATGTTCCCGGCAAAACCATGGGTGCCACGAAACCTGCCATATCCATTTTAGTGCTGCCTTCAGCAACCCTGGGCGGCGTTTCCCGAAGATTCCAGTATACTTTATTGATACCTTTTAGAATCGTTCCTGGCAGAGTTTGAACTAACTTGCCTTTTTCATCGAGAATATCAATACTTACCTTTCCTGTGCTAAGCCTGTTCTTAAAATAATAGGTTATAGGTGGCGTAAATGGTGGATTTCCGACAGCCCATTCCCCTTGTATATTTGGACCGCCATAACCGAATTTTCCCTGGCTTAGCAACAGATCCGGCGTAGGAAATACATACACATCCTTTTCTAAAATGTCCTTGCTTAATAAACTTATTGGGCGGATATCATCGAGAATGAATATGCCGCGTCCGTGAGTAGCAACAATCAGGTCGTGGGTACGAGGATGAATTTGTATGTCGCGCACCAGCGAATATTCCGGTATTTTGTTTTTCATCCTGAACCAGTTGGCTCCCCCATCCAGCGTTGCAAAAAGTCCCATTTCGGTTCCCAGGAACAAAAGATCCCTGTTTTCGGTGTCTTCTTTTATTTTGTGTGCAAAACCGATAAAAACACTGCTTTTAATGCGGTTCCAGGTTTTACCTCCATCTACACTTTTTGCAAGATATGTGCTGTGATCGCCATACATATGGTTTTCGAAAGTTGCATATACCAGGTTCTTATCGAATTTCGAGAGTTCGATGCTGCTCACCCACGACTGAGAAGCAATTCCACACTTTGCAACATCGGCTGACACATTGGTCCAGGTGGTTCCGGCATCGGTTGTATATTGAAGGTTGCCATCGTCAGTTCCAACCCAGATCACTTTTTCATCCAGTGGTGATTCGCTGATTGTGAAAATAGTACAGTGATTTTCAGCAGAAGTATTATCCGCACTCAGGCCACCGCTATCTTCCTGCTTTTGTTTGAGTTTATCGTTTGTAGTCAGGTCAGTAGAAATACGTTTCCAGTTCCGGCCCTGGTCGGTTGATTTATACAAATATTGAGCTCCCACGTACAAATTACCGGGATTGCTGGCACCCGTCACGATCGGAGTATTCCAGTTCCAGCGAAGCTTTTCTTCGGCCGCTGTTTTCTGAGGCTGAATAAATTCTGATTTCAGGGTTGGCAAGGTTGTCCGGCTCATTGATCCGCCTTGCGATTCAGAATATACGGATTTACCGTCTGCATCAGGAACCGCCCAGAAACCGTCGCCACCCCCGATCATTTCCCATCTTCCGTTGCCGATGCCTCCCGGTGCTGCACTTGGTGCCATCCAGCTACCGTTATCCTGAAGTCCGCCATACACATTATAAGGTTCTTTCAAATCGTAGGCCACATGATAAAACTGGGAAACCGGCAGATTATGAATGTATTGCCAGGTTACACCCCGGTCGACACTCATGTAAACACCGCCGTCGGAACCAACATATATAATGTTGGGATGAACCGGGTTTATCCAGATCGCGTGCATATCGCTGTGAATCGGTGCTCCTTCATAACTGGCATCGGCAAATGAATACCCGCCATCCGTGCTAAATGAGAATGATAAGGCAGGCCGATACACGCGTTTGGGATCCCTGGGATCGACGGCAATAGTGCTGAAATAGAATGGACGCGATACAATATTAAACGATGCACTCTGGCTTTTCCAGTTTTCACCTCCATCGGATGAAATGAACAACCCTGTATTATTGCTTTCGACAATAGCAAACATCTGCTTTGGATCGCTCGGAGC
>CAIXAQ010000560.1 GCA_903917425.1 uncultured Bacteroidales bacterium | reverse complement strand
GCCTATTCCCTACTGCCTACTGCCTACTGCCTCTTGCCTATTGCCTACTGCCTATTCCCTACTGCCTACTGCCTACTGCCTACTGCCTCTTGCCTCTTGCCTATTGCCTATTGCCTACTGCCTACTGCCTACTGCCTACTGCCTACTGCCTACTGCCTACTGCCTACTGCCTACTGCCTATTGCCTCTTGCCTATTGCCTCTTGCCTATTGCCTAATGCCTATTCCCTAACCCCTACTGCCTACTGCCTAATCCCTTAACTATGAAAATACTAATAGCCGACGATCATTCTGTAGTTCGCGAGGGACTAAAACAGATTCTGAAAAAACTCCCCGACATCAAGCAAGTTGATGAAGTAACAAATGGCATCGACGCACTTAAAATGATCGAAAGCAGTTTCTACGATTTTGTAATTCTGGATATTTCTCTGCCGGGCATGTCTGGCTTAGAAATACTTAAAAGTTTAAAACTTAATAATAACAGTACACGTATACTTATTCTTTCCATGCACCCCGAAGAGCAGTTTGCTATCCGCGCATTAAAACTGGGAGCTTTAGGGTATGTAACCAAGGATAGAGCAGGAGAAGAACTTCTTGCGGCAATTATAAAAATATCCGGTGGCGGAAAGTATGTTTCCTCTGAACTTGCTGAATATATGGCATTTAATCTGGATTATAAATTCGAAACTACCATACATCAGAAACTCTCCGAACGCGAATTTCAGATAATGATACTTCTTGCAAAAGGAAATTCATCCAGGAAAATAGCAACTGATCTGTTCATAAGCGAAAAAACAGTGGGTACTCACCGCTTACGCATTATGCAGAAAATGGGAATGAAGAAAAATACCGATCTTACTTTCTATGCAATGAATAATAAGCTGATAGAGTGATCAGTAAAATCCTGCTTACTTATACAGAATAAACCCGCCAAATTTGGCTAGGTGCTATTGTGGCCAGTGGTTATTAATGATTTTCGCTTGTTTCAAGCAGCCAATTAAATACATTCAAGTGTTTTACACCGTTTCGGTTTTGCGTAAACGAATCCGTTGTGAGCAAATACTTCGGGTAGTTGTCGTTGATTTTTTCTAATGCTGCAAACTCTCGTTCTACGGTACTTTCGGTTATCATTTGCCATGCTGCCTGGTAGTATTCAATTTCGCCTGTTGGGTTTTTACACACGAAATCCACTTCTGTGTTTCGCGCTGTTCCTGTCCAGACTTTGTTGCCTCTGCGAAGTAGTTCTAGGTAAACAATATTCTCTAAAATGTGACCCCTGTCTGTTATTCGCTCTTTACCAGCCAAAATATTCAGTAACCCTACGTCCACCAAATAATATTTTTCTTGTGTAGCCAATTGCAATTTCCCTTTCAAATCGAAACGATTTACTTTGTAAAACACAAAACTCTCCACTAAATATTCCAAATATTTCTCAACAGTGGCGTGATGTATGCTTTGTCCGTCTTGCTTGAGTGTTTTGGAAATATTGCCTGGTGAAAGTGCGTTTCCAATATTTGAAGCCACAAATTTAACAATGTTGCCAAAAGCACGTTTGTCGTTTATTTGGTGTCGTTGTGTTATGTCTTTTTCGATTATTGTGGTGTAAATGGCTTCCAGATATTCGTAAATTTTATCAAACCCGCTTTCTCGCAGTTCCACACCTTTGGGTAATGATGTTTCGTTTACATAATCAAAAAATAAGGCTTCGTAATTAAGATATTTGTTGCTCGTGTCAATCTTACGTGCCGATAAGTATTCTCTGAACGAAAAGGGCAAAATAGATATTTCGATGTAACGGCCGCTCAGCAAGGTTGCTAATTCGCTACTCAACAAAAATGCATTTGACCCCGTAATATAAACATCTGTATTTTCGCTTGCAAATAGCCCGTCCACTAATTTTTCGAAAAGCGGTATGTTTTGCACTTCGTCCAAAAAAACATAATTTGGTTTATCAGCCTGAAATTTTTTCTTTATCTCAAAGTAAATATCGCTCCAGGTTTTGTTTAGGTAATTTTCGGGTAATTCAAAATTGTAAAACTGAATTTGTCGTTTGCCGATGTTTTGCTTAAGCAAATACTCGCGGTAAAGTTCCAGCAAAGTACTTTTGCCCGACCTACGCAAGCCGCTGACGACTTTTATGAGGTCTTTATCTTTGTACGACACTAGTTTGTCTATATATTCCTTACGATTTATGAATTTATCCATGACGCGAAGATACAAAACAAATTATCAAAACTTGCATATTTCGCATCTTTTGATAATCCTGAAATCCGCAATAATTTTCATTATGGTCTGAATTACAGTAGTTTGTAATTTGCTTTCGTGTTAAAATAAGTGATTGTAAATCTGTGTAATCTGCTAAATCTGTGGCATTTAGAAATAACCTTGCGGATGTAAGGTTAATTATGAATTGTCTGGATAGTATAAAAAAAGTCAAATCAACAAATATAATCTGGCATTTACCGGGTCAAAAGTTCTGGATTTCAGCGATTTACTGTTCTGCCATTGGCCACATTAAATTATTCTGCAAACGGGATAAATTTCCACATTCATTAAGGCTCAAATTCCGAGCTCCAGATTCCAGGCGTAGTTATATAGTTGAACTTGAGATTTGGGTCCCGGCACTCAGCACCCGGCACTCAGCACTCATCACTCAGCACCCAGCACTCAGCACTCACCACTCAGCACCCGGCACCACAAAGAGACACACAAATAAACCCGTAAATACAAGGCTCAGCGGCTCTCTGCGTCTTCTCAGCAACCTTTGCGTTAAAAACTTCTATTATCACAATCTTGTCCTTTGCAAGCCAGAACCTTAATGTAACCCAAAACACAACATTAAATTAAAAATAAAAAAGTAAAGGGCTTGCAATACTTTTACATTTTGTGTTCTGTGTTTAATGTTTTTGATTCCTTAACGAATATTATACAACGAAAAACTTCAAATTTAAACATTAGATTTTAAGTTTATTTTCGCTTCTTTATCGGGTCAAATCAGGTGAAATAATCCCGATTTATAATTTCCACCGACTCTTTTTGTAAGGTTTATACCTACAACAATGTAAGCGTTATCCTACAGTGTAAAATCAATATTCTGCTGATATTCTTTTGTTTTTGTATGTAGTAATTTAGTCACGCAGAATATTTATCTTCTTACCTATTGTAACAGATACAAAAATGACACTATTAATTGCTGACGATTCAGTTCTTTTTCGTGAAAGGATCAGAAATTTGGTGCTGAAACACAAAAACATCCAAATTCTGGGCGAGCCAACTAACGGTGTCGAAACCATGCATTTAATTAACATTAAATTACCGGATATGATTATTCTCGATATCGGCATGCCGTTTATGAACGGAATCCAGGTACTCGAAAAACTGAAATTACTCAATACCAAAACAATCGTATGCATCCTTACTGGCTACCATTATCCACAATATAGGCAGAAGTGCCTGACCTTGGGAGCTGATTACTTTTTTAACAAATACGATGATTTTGAGAAAATAAATTCTGCTTTAGAAATTGAATTAATTAAACACACTATTGTTAGCTAAGTTGGATAACCGGATAGGTCGATTGTGAAAAGTACAATAATTATGAAAATTGGGTTTTTACTTCTTGCCGCTCTGCTCGTAAGCCAAATAAATTTCTGGGCTATTGACCACCAATCAAATCTATCTTGCAACTATTTTCTATCTCGTATGGCTGCCCTCACTCAAAAGTTCATTCAAATTCCTTTTGGTCTCTAAATGCTTCTTGTATACAATAACACAACTCAGTGGCAGGAAGTAAATAACCTGTTTTAAAAAATGAAATTCATCTGTAGAAAAAGAGCTTCGGAAAATCACCTCCCGGTTTTAAATGCCTCGGAGAAATCACTCTTGGCTGATTGCCGGAAAAGTTGGCCGGCGCTGATTGGTGCCAGTATTGTTTGCGGTAAAATCCTGCTGGCTATGAAATTTGCAATCCGCGGCGCAACCGGATTTAATGAACATAGAGTCTTGAGGCCTTTCGGAGAAACAGGCGAAAAACTCACAACAAATGCTGCTTCACCGGGTTTCAGCCTCGACGACCTGGCTTCAGATAAAATGATTTTACTCGGATATAACTAATAAAAGCAGTATGAAAACAATTAAATTAGAGTCAGATTCATCACCCGTATTAACAGTTCACATTAAATGGCTGTTGCGTTTGTATGTAACCATGCAAACTCCGGTATCAATTATGGCGCAATCCGATCTGAATAATATTTGTGAGGAGGAGATGAAAGGCATTTATCAGGTTGAACTGATTAATCTCTTGCGAAACCCGCAACTTGCCCCCGATCACCGGATCTTACCAATATCTCAGTTAGTTTCTAAACTTCCCAAACCGTTAAGGAATGTCATCGAAGATCTTTCCTGCCGCGATCGCGTTTTGGTAGGGATCGAATTGGTGAACAAGAGTTAAGATAATACGCCCGGGCAACCATCATGAAAAAAAGTATTGTAAATAAAAAAATATCTTCTGTTGATTTCAGTATTGTACATAGCAATTCAGAAAAGGAGATATACAAGCTGCAGCTTTATGTCGCGGGTTCAACACCGAAATCAATAAATGCCGTCGCAAATATCAAGAATATCTGTGAAGAACATTTGCCTGGCCGTTATCAACTCGAGGTATTTGACCTCTATCAGTTTCCGGAATTAGCTTCCGGCGAGCAAATTATTGCAGTTCCAATACTCATAAAAGCGCACCCGCTTCCCAAATGCCGTATAATAGGCGATATGTCAGATACTGATCGTGTGCTGGTTTGTCTCGGAATAGAAAATATCAGCAATAAAAGGTATAATCTTTATAATAACCAGGCAATCTGATGAATAAAGAAATTTTTTCGAAAAAAGAAAAACAACTTCGTCTTGAAAATCATGAATTTAAATCCCGTTTAGCCGAATCGGAAGAATTACTTTATGCGATACAAAATGGCGGGGTAGATGCTATTGTGGTGAAAGGTTCCGGTGGCGACTCAATCTATTCACTTTCATCTTCCGAAACACCGTATCGCGTTTTTATTGAAGAAATGAGTGAAGGAGCGGCTATGGTTAATGCGCAAGGCCGGATTGTATTTTGTAATAAAAGGTTTTCCACCCTGTTCAGTCTACTTCCTGAAAAAGCAATCGGTATTAATTTCACTCAAATTTCCGACGGACATTCGAAACTGAAATTAGAAGAACTCCTTGATTTAGCTAAACAAGGTAGGATAAAAGAAGAAATTAAATTTTCCTTTCAACACGCGGAAGACCTCTATATGCAATTCTCATTTTTCCCTTTGGAATTAGGGGAGGCTACTAACATTTGTATAATAGTAAGTGATGTAACTGAGAAAAAAGTAGCAGCAGAGAAGGTTTTGGAAATAAACCAAAGGTTCGAATTAGGTATTGAGTCGGCTAAAATGGCCTGGTGGGAAATGGATGTAAAAACAGGCAATATTCTATTTCACAACCGAAAAGCCGAAATGCTGGGCTTTCCGCCCGAAAATTTCAAACATTACACCGATTTCATGGCGCTGGTCCATCCTGATGACAGCGAAAAACTGATGGATTCCATGAGAAATCACATGTATGGAGGAGCTGATAAATATGAAGGTGAATATCGGATGTTAAATAATAAAGGTGAATACATCTGGTTTTCTGATATCGGAAGGGTTACTAAAAAAGATCAAAATGGCGCAAGCCTCAAGGTAAATGGAATTGTTCTGGATATTACCAAAAGCAAGAATTCCGAAATTGTTTTAAAAGAAACCTCCAGGCGATTGGAATTATCCTTGCTTTCATCCAAAGCCGGCACATGGGAATGGGATATGGGTAGTGGCAATCTTGTTTGGTCACCGCAGATGTTTAAACTCTTTGGCCTCGATCCAATGAAAAACAGTGCATCCTTCGACAATTGGAGAGCAATACTTCATCCTGAAGATATTGAGCTGGCTGAAAATAGAATTGGACAGGCTCTAAAAGATCATACATTTTTAAATTCCGATTATCGTTTGATCTGGCCAAATGGTGAAATTCGTTGGATCAACGCTTCCGGGGAAGGGGTCTATGACGAAAAAGACAACCCGGTTCAAATGATCGGACTTTGTATCGACATCACCGAACGAAAACAAGCAGAACTCTCTTTGATTGAAAGCGAGGAACATTACCGTTCGCTCTTTGAGAATATGATCAATGGAGTTGCTTATTGCCAGATGCTGTTTGAAGAAGGAAAGCCCTGTGATTTTGTTTACCTGAAAGTGAACGAAGCATTTAAGTCATTAACAGGTCTGAGAAATACCACGGGGAAAAAAGTGACTGAAGTTATTCCCGGGATTCGTGAATCGGACAATAAATTATTTGAAATCTACGGCAGGGTAGCTCTTACAGGAATACATGAATCGTTTGAAATGTTTGTTGAGTCGCTTAACGATTGGTATTTCATTTCGGTTTACAGCCCTAAAAGGGAATATTTTGTTGCCATTTTCGAAGTAATTACCAAGCGTAAACTTGCAGAAGAAAATCTGGCCTACCAGGCACTCCTGCTCGAAAATATCAATGACGCCGTGATAGCTTCAGATCAACATTACAGGATCACAAAGTGGAACAAAGCGGCAGAATTAATTTACGGATGGAAAGCTGAGGATGTGCTTGGGAAAGCCGGGCTTAACATCATTCAAACAGAATTTCCTGAAGTGGATGCTGAACTCATGAGGCATAATATCGTAGCGCAGGGCCAGTGGATAGGAGAAGCTACCCAAATGCGAAAAGATGGAAGCCGCTTTCCGGTGGAAATATCATCCCTGGTAATCCGTGATAACGAAGGACAAATAAGCGGATATGTTACTGTAAATCGTGATATTACCGATCGCAAAAAGTCGGAAACAGCTTTAATAGAAAGCGAAAGACTCCTGCGGGAATCCCAGTC
>CAIXAQ010000559.1 GCA_903917425.1 uncultured Bacteroidales bacterium | reverse complement strand
TCCGCCGGTACTCACAATTACGCCTTTAGGTTGCTCCAGGTCAATGATATCCATGGTACGTTCAAACGAAAGCTCATCGAAAAAAAGCCTGTCGCACATGTCATAATCGGTACTAACCGTCTCGGGATTAAAGTTGAGCATAACACCCCGGTAGCCTTCGTTCCGGGCAGTTGTGAGCGCATTTACCGAGCACCAGTCGAATTCGACCGAACTACCAATCCTGTAAGCCCCGGAACCAAGAACAATAACCGACTTTCCGTCCCTCTCGGGAATAATATCATGCGCCGACCCGTTATACGTCAAGTACAGGTAATTGGTTTGGGCGGGATATTCAGCTGCCAGGGTATCTATCTGCTTAATATAAGGAACAATACCGAGCGACTTGCGGTAATTTCGCACCTGTAGCATTTCCTGGTGAATATTCCCGGGCGCTTTGTTTACAAACCGTGCAATCTGGAAATCGGAAAATCCTTTTTGCTTGATCGTTTTTAATAGTTCGTCCGAAATGTCTTCAATTTTATTAAACTCTTTTAAATCAACCATTTGATCGTAAATGGATTTCAGTTTCACCAAAAACCAGTTATCGATTTTTGTAAGTTCATGAATCCTATCCACTGTATATCCCGCTTCGAAAGCGCTGGCAATCGAATAAATCCTCATATCGGTCGGGGCCGAAAGGGCCTGGTCAATATCATCGAATTCGATATCGCTGTTGCCAACGAATCCATGTGTCCCCTGCCCCACCATGCGCAGGCCTTTTTGAATGGCTTCCTCGAAAGTGCGGCCAATGGCCATCACTTCGCCAACGCTTTTCATGCTCGAACCTATTTCTTTCGAAACGCCGATAAATTTATTCAGGTCCCAGCGAGGAATTTTAACAACGATATAATCGAGTGCCGGCTCAAAAAATGCAGTGGTAGTCTTGGTTACCGAATTTTTGAGTTCATGCAGGCCATAGCCTAAAGCCAATTTTGCTGCCACAAAGGCCAGGGGATAACCAGTAGCTTTTGATGCCAAAGCCGACGAACGCGAAAGTCGTGCGTTTACTTCGATCACCCGGTAATCCTCAGAATTTGGGTCAAGGGCATATTGCACATTGCACTCACCTACGATTCCGACATTACGCACAATTTCGATAGAAAGGCTGCGCAACTTATGGTATTCGCGGTTAGTAAGAGTTTGCGAAGGAGCAACCACTATGCTTTCGCCGGTATGTATGCCAAGCGGATCGAAATTCTCCATGTTACAAACGGTGATGCAATTGTCGTAGCAGTCGCGAACCACTTCGTATTCCACTTCCTTCCAGCCTTTCAGACTTTCCTCGACCAGTATTTGCGAAGAATAAGAGAATGCGTTGGCTGCCAGCTTAAGCAGTTCATCACGGTTGTAGCAAAATCCTGAACCTTGTCCGCCAAGAGTAAATGCAGCGCGGACAATGATCGGAAATCCCAGTGTTTCTGATGCTTTCATTGCATCATCAATGGTTGTTACGGCAATGCTTCTTGGAGTTAATATATTGATTTTACGCAGGTTATTAGCAAATATCTCACGGTCTTCGGTGTCGATAATGGATTGAACGGGTGTACCTAATACTTTTACATTATATTTTTCGAGTACTCCGGTCTTAAAAAGTTCGATACCGCAGTTTAAGGCTGTTTGCCCGCCAAATGACAGGAAAATGCCTTCCGGCTTCTCCTTTTCAATCACTTTTTCGATAAAAAAGGGGGTAACCGGGAGGAAATATATTTTATCGGCAATGCCCTCGGAAGTCTGCACCGTGGCAATATTGGGATTGATCAGAATGGTAAATATTCCTTCCTCGCGCAGGGCTTTCAGTGCCTGCGTTCCGCTGTAATCAAATTCACCGGCTTCGCCTATTTTTAGGGCACCTGAACCAAGGACTAAGACTTTTTTCATTTTATTATTACTTTACTTTTTTATTTTTTACCACGGAGGCACAGAGGACACAGAGGTTCACAGAGAAATGGTTTTTAACCGTTCACTAAATATATGTCCGCGCCTTCGTGTCTATTTATTCTTTTGGTAGCATTGCAAATTCATTTGTCACTAAAGAATCCATTTCACTTCTGATATTTTCGCAATGGAAATTAAATAGAAGTCCTTTTGGCTTTCCTGTTAGTTTTAGGTATGATAATAGTTGAGCATTGTATAAAGGAATCATTTTTTCAACTGCTTTGAGTTCCACAATGATCAATTCTTCAACCAATAAATCCAATCTTAATTTACCACCCAAATTCTTCCCTTTGTATAAAATAGGAACGGATATTTCAGATTCAACTTTCAACCCACTCATTTTGAATTCCTCAATCAGGCACATATGATATACTGATTCTAAAAGGCCAGGACCCAAATGTTTATGAACTTCTATCGCACAGCCTATTATCTTGTAGGAAATTTCACTTATCAATTTCTGAGAAATTTTCATATATTTCATCTTAGACTCATAAAAACTGAAACCCTGTTTATTTTGTAACTTTTTTCAAAATTTTCAAATCTTTCTCCGTGTTCCTCCATGTCCTCCGTACCTCCATGGTTATTTATTTCCTCTCACCACCTTCAAAAAATCATCAAACAAATACTCACTATCGGTGGGGCCGCTGGAGGCTTCGGGGTGGAACTGAACCGAGAAAACCGGCTTCTTTTTGTGTCTGATACCTTCATTGGTTCCATCGTTCAGGTTAACGAAAAAAGGTTCCCATTCATCGGAAAGGGAATGGTTATCAATGGCAAAACCATGATTCTGTGAAGTAATAAGCGCTTTATTCGTGCCGCATTGCAGCACAGGCTGATTGTGGCTGCGATGTCCGTATTTGAGTTTGTAGGTATCGGCACCCGAAGCCAGTGCAAGCAATTGATTTCCAAGGCAAATTCCAAATATGGGGATTTCTCCTTTAAGCGATTCGGAAAGGTGGCTGATCGTGGTTTCACACATTTTCGGGTTACCCGGACCATTGGAAATAAACAACCCATCATAGTTTTCCTGAGAGTAATCGTAATCCCACGGAACACGGATCACTGTCGTATCGCGTTTCAGGAAATGACGGATAATATTGTACTTCACACCACAATCAACCAGTAATATGCGCGTTGAACCATCGCCATAAGTAATGACTTTATTGGTGCTTACTTTGGCAACCAGGTTTTCGCTGTTTGGATCTAAGAATTCCAGGTCATTATTACCAAAGACAATTTTGCCCATCATGGCACCTTTTTCACGGATTATCTTTGTCAATTCACGTGTATCAATTCCCGACAAGCCCGGAATTTTATGCTCCTTCAACCAGTTTCCAAGGCTTTGTTTAGCGCTCCAATGACTGTATTGCTCCGAATAATCTGAAACGATGAGTGCGGTAACCTGAATGCGACCGGATTCAAAATAATCGGGCAGACCGTTACTCATTACAGCTTCCGGCACGCCATAATTGCCTATCAGCGGGTAGGTAGCTACCAGTATCTGGCCTGCATACGAAGGGTCAGTCAAACTTTCCGGGTAACCGGTCATGGACGTATTGAATACGACCTCGCCTGCCACAGAGCCTTCAAAACCAAAGGAGTTGCCGGTAAATACAGTGCCGTCTTCCAGGATTAGTTTTGCTGTTTTTTCTTTTGTCATTGTACTGTTTTTCAATGTTGTAAACGATAAAAACGATAAAATATCCGGATTTTACGTTGCAAAATTTTTTCAGGTCATTGCCTGAAGATTTTATTAACTGTAGCTAATCAGTTTGTCTAAAGTAATGAAAAACAAATATATGCCACAGATTTCACAGATTTCACAGAAAATTATTCATCAGTTTTAATTGAAATTAATTGAAAAGCTGCTAAAGGCAGTTTAAAATCTGTGTTATCCGTGTAATCTGTGGTAAAAATGCATTTTGATCAAACTGATTAGTTAATATTAACTATTTACTGTCCTTCAAATAATGTTGCAGCTTTTGCACAAGATAAGGGATTGCTGACACTATCAACAATCCCTGTAAATATTATGAAATTCTGAAACTTACATTCAATTGGTGTGCAATGCAAATTTACTCATTTAGGGATAGCTTTTCCCTAGTTGTTCCCGATAATCTGCATCAATTCATCCAGTTTTGGCGAAAGGATTATTTCGGTTCGCCGGTTTTTAGCTTTGTTTGCGGCCGAAGTATTGGGTTCGACCGGCAGGAATTCACCCCGGCCGGAAGCGACTAATCGTTTCGGAGCAATTTTGCCGTTGGAAAGCAGTATTTTAACGATAGAGGTGGCCCTCATAACACTCAAATCCCAGTTATCTTTCACCTGGTTCTGACCGGTTAAAGGCACATTATCGGTATGGCCTTCGATCAGAACATTGATATCCGGATTCTTCTCCAGCACTTTTGCGAGGTCTTTCAGCGCAGCTACGCCATCATTGCTTACATCCCATTTGCCGGAAGCAAATAACAGTTTTTCTTCAAGCGAAACATACACTTTTCCATCCTTCATATGCACGGTTAAGCCCTTGCCTTCGAAACCCATGAGGGCATCGGAAACAGCTTTGCGCAAAGCATCGGTTATCGAGTCTTTTTTATGAATAGCTGTGAGCAATTCAGCCAGGTTTTTACCTTTAATATCCAATTCGGCCTGCATGGCTTTAACGCGCTGTTCGCGAGCCAGCAAGCTATCCTGGGAAGCTTTTAACTCAGTCATTACCTTTACGGCATCTTCGAAATTGGCAGCAAACTGCGACTTTAATAATTCGTGCGAACGGTCGAGTTCATTGTAATCGGCGGTAAGCACACGTAAAATCGACCCCAGTCGTGCAGTATCTGCCTTAAGTTGGGAAGTTTCTTTTTTAAAGCGTTGGTTTTCGGAGGTGAGCTCGTTCACCTGGGTACCCAGTTCATCCACTTTTAAATTCAGGCGGGTACTTTCCTCGTTGCATTTGGCTGTAAGCGCGTTGTATTTTTTTGTGGACACGCAGGATGCGAACATGCCAACCAGGAAAACACCAAGCAACAGTTTTATCAAAACATTCAAATTTAAACGATTCATAATGTGATTATTAGAGTAATTAATTTGAACTATATTTTCTAAACATTTATTTCGAGCAACGAAGGGCAATGATCGGAATGAACTGCCAATGGCATAATGACTGCCCGTTGCATGTTTTTCTCGAGTTCGTCGCTCACCATGTTATAATCAATGCGCCAACCCAGGTTCCGGCTTCGGGCACCTGCGCGGTAACTCCACCATGTGTAATGATGAGGTTCTTTTACAAAATACCGGAATGAATCAATAAATCCCGAATTAAGGAAACCGGTCATCCAATCGCGTTCCTCCGGTAAAAACCCGCTGCTGGTCGCATTGCGAATGGGATCGTGAATATCGATGGCACGGTGACATATGTTGTAATCGCCTGAAATTATGAGGTTTGGCCGTGTTTTTTTTAATTCCAGTATGTAGTTCTTAAAATCAGCTAACCATTGCATTTTAAAAGCCTGCCTGTGGTCGCCTGTTGTACCTGAAGGATGATAAACCGAAATCACACTG
>CAIXAQ010000558.1 GCA_903917425.1 uncultured Bacteroidales bacterium | reverse complement strand
TGTATTTTGCAAAGTAAACGGTTGCATCTTTCCCATTGAGTGTTTCCTGCGATTCGAAGGGGAAGAGTTCGATGAGTATTTCTTCCTTGCAGCGATCGATGCCATAACGGCTGTTTTTGATGTTCAGAATTCCTTTTACCGAGTTTTGCCCGATTTCGATCCGCACGGCATAAACGCCATCCGGTGGCACGAGTTTACATTCTTCTTCAATATCGAGGCAGAGAGTATTCATATTTCTCAATTTCAAATCGTTACTGCCTTCCGAGAGCTTACCCATGATCATGTAATGATGATCGAGGTAGGCATTGGCACGCTGTATCCGGCCTTCCTGCAGCGATTTCCGGATAAGCGTGGAACTGACGGTTTCGTTATGAATATCCTGCTCGGGAATTTCTTCTACCTCAAAATTGTAGTATGTTCCAAGATCGCGCAGGAAGTCGAAATTCCCTTCCCGGTTATAGCCGAACTGGTGGTTGAACCCAATCACAATCTTCCGTGCGTGCAACTTGGCTACCAGTATGTTGCGGATAAAATCGATTGATGAAATATGAGCAAACTCCGGGGTGAAAGTAACAATAATAAGGTTTTGAAGCCCGGCTTTACGGAGAAGCTCAATTTTTTCGCGCTGCGAGTTAATAAGAAACAAATCCTTACCTGCCGTTTCGGGAAAGAGCACCTTACGCGGATGCGGATGAAAAGTGATGAGTACGCTTTCGCCACGGATTTCGCGTGCAGTTTTATTGATGCGGTTTATAATGGCCTTATGTCCCACATGCACACCATCAAAACTCCCGGTGGTTACTACCGGGTTTGGGATAGCCGCAAGATGATCGAAGTCGTAAAAAATTCGCATGGTAAATGCGCTGCAATAAGTTAGCTTTAAAAAAGTTACATAGATTTAGCAACCGGTGAGTTGCCGAAATCTGTTAAATTCTATTTCAGATTAAACTTTTTTTACAAAGTAAGCCAGCTTTTCGAGCGATGTAATGATATCATACTCTTCGAGATACACATTCGATGGGACGTTTATTGGCTTTGGCGTAAAGTTAAGGATGCCTTTTATTCCGGCCATTACAAGCAAATCGGCAACAGCCGCTGCGTCATTGGCAGGTACGGTCAAAACAGCAATGGTGATATTTTCCTTTTTGATAATCTCTGAAAGTTTATCGAAATGGTAACACCAGACGCCGGCATAAACGCGGTCAATTTTTTCGGGATTTACATCAAAACCAGCCACTACAGTGAGTTTGGTTCGTTTTCCGCTGAAATACCCGATAATGGCTCTGCCCAGGTTTCCTATTCCTATTACGGCTACTTTTTGGCCTTCCTTGGTATCAATAATTTTCCCGATTATTTCAATAAGTTCCTTCACGTCGTAACCCTGCCTGAGGGTTCCCGAATAACCGATAAGCATAATGTCACGTCGCACCTGCACCGAAGTAATATGGAGCATGGCAGCCAGTTCGTGCGAAAAAACATGATGTTTCCCCGATGAGTTGGCAATTAGTAATGTACGCCTGTATTGACTGAGGCGTTCAACAGTTTTATCCGGTAGTTTTTTTGCTGCCATTTTATCGGTATTTTAGTTACTTAATTAATGTAATTTTAGTTTATAAATTATGCTGCGGGTTCCACCAGGGTGATAATGAAGGTTGTTCCTTTGTCTGGTTCACTTTGTACTTCGATTGTTCCGTGATACATATCCACTATTTTTTTTACAATGGATAATCCTAACCCGCTGCCGGTTACTTCGCGTGTCTGGCTGCTTTTTATACGGACAAAATCATTAAAAATCTTTTCCTTGTCTTCTTCTTTCAAACCTATTCCTGTATCAGAAACTGTAATTTTTATCAACTCTTCAGCTTTTTCAAGGAAAATATCTACCCGGCCACCGTTTCTATTGTACTTTACCGCATTCGAAATGAGGTTGTTCATTATGATCTCAATTTCGCCTGCATCTGCTTTCATTTCAATATTTTCGCGGGTATTTATATAAAGATCCACGTCTTTTTGAATGGCATAAGGACGGACTGTATCAACCGCCATTTGAATGATTTTTCGCAAATTTACCGTTTCCAGCTTTTGTGTGGCTTTGCCGGTTTCAATTTTTGTTAGGTCAAGCAAATCGAGAATAAGCGTGCGCATGCCTTTGATACGTTCCATCGAGCGGTCGAGCATCTCTTCGTATGCATCCACAGTATTGCCGAATTGCCTGTCCTTAATCATCTTAAGATAACCATCAATCGCGTTTAGAGGTGCCTTAAGTTCATGCGATAATACGGATAAAAACTGGAATCTGATTTGTTTTCCTGTATTATTCAGGGTTTGAGTCATTCGCTTCAGGAAAATCTGTTTGGTGATATTTTCGACAGAAGCCCTGATTTCCTGGGGTGTAAATGGCTTCGGGATAAAGTCGTAGGCTCCGTCGCGAGTAGCTTTTACGGCGAGTTCGAGCGATGCGTACGAAGTTATCATTACCACAATAATATCGTAATGTTTATTTTTTACATATTCCAGAACCTCAATTCCCTGAATATCAGGCAATTTGTTATCGAGCAATAATATTTCGGGCATTTCCCTGTCAATTATTTCAATTCCCGACTTACCGGTTCCGGCTTCCAATACCTGAAAATCGATTTGTTCATCCATAAAGGGATAATCGACTTTGAAATTTTGCAGAATACGTTTTGTCCCTTCACGAATTCCAGGTTCGTCGTCGATGATCAGTATTTTAAAAGTTGCCATGGTTTAGAGTTTCAGTAATTTTTTTATTTCGCGCTGCAGCTGATCGGAGCGGATTCCTTTATCGAGAAACAAGTCAGCATTTATCCACTGCGTGTTTTCATCGGCATGTACATCGAATGTCATTCCGGTTTCGGCTGTTACGGCAGTAGCAATAATTACCGGCACATCAGGATATTTACGTTTGATTTTATAACTCAGGATAAAGCCACTGTCATCACTTTCCATCATCAGATCGAGGATACAAAGATCGGGCTTGATTTCGAGGATGACTTTTTCTGCTTCGGCCTGGCTTTCGGCAGTAATGGTTTCGAAACCCATCTGTTCCACCTTCGTGCGCATCTGGAACAGGTAATCCATATCGTCGTCAACAATCAGTATTTTCTTTTTCATTGAGATCAGTACTTAATTTTTGGTCAATTTCATTCGGCATCTATCTATTAATAACATTTTAGTTTCTGACTTTCAACTCAATCCTCTAATTCAAATGCGCACATTATCAGTAACATATGCTTATAACTCATAACTCATATCTCCTACATCCTCCTTCTTGGTATCGTAATGGTAAAAGTAGTTCCTGTAGGTCCGGACTGTGGATCAACATTTGATTTAACTGTAACATCTCCTTTGTGCATTTTTACTATTCCGTAAATGATAGGCAATCCAAGCCCGGTTCCTTTTCCTATACCTTTGGTGGTGAAGAATGGAGTAAAAAGTTTATCCATATTTCCGGGTTCAATTCCTGTT
>CAIXAQ010000557.1 GCA_903917425.1 uncultured Bacteroidales bacterium | reverse complement strand
AACATTCCCGTAAATCTCGCTGTTGAAAAGGTTACCGGTGCGGATAAAGAATCCTGAAAGGGCTACTACGATTACAATCCGGTCAATAACCCAGAAAAATGGCTGGCGTGTTTTGCGCGAGAAGAGGTAAAGGGCAAACACAATTCCAATGGCAGCGCCATGGCTGGCCAGGCCGCCTTGCCAGATTTTAAGAATATCGAGCGGATGAGCCAGGTAAGATGCTGGTTCGTAAAATAATACATGTCCGAGCCTGGCTCCAACTACCGTGGCAATAAGCATATACATGCTGAGCTCGTCGAGCAGAGGCTCGGGGATATTCTCTTTGTTAAAAATGCGAAGCATGATAAAATAGCCCACCACGAATGACATGGCAAAAAGCAAACCATACCATCGGACGCTGATAGGGCCGAGGCTGAAAATTACAGGACTGATGTTCCAGTGAATAAATTGAAGGATCATTTTTACAAATTTATTAGTAGTCTGCAAAAATACTTAGAAAATTTTCAGCAGCGAATTATTTCTTTTTCAACCCGGCAATGGCAGTTTCGAGACTCATATTGGCGCCATTCCTGTCAAAACCCTTGTATTTCAGTGCTTCGGTAATATCCGATTTCAGATCCATTTTTTCCTGTGTTCTCCACAACGCATTGCCCGTTTGCTCGTGCAGTTCAGCCAGGTAAATTTGTTCTGTTTGCCCGGGAGTTGGTACAAAAAGGGCTTTCGCACCCAAAACATTCAAATCCATAATCGAAGAATATCCCGAACGGCAGATTACAAATGATGAAGATGCGATAAGGGACTGTAAATCATCAGTTTCCAGGTGCGGAAGAATAGTGAGTTTGCTGCCTGTAACTACACTTTTTCTATCTTCTGGCTTTCCGCAAAGCAGGGTTGCCGCCAGGTCCAGGTCGTGGAGTTGTTTCGTAACAATTTCTTCAAAGATAGTTCGTTGAGGCTCAGGGCCGGAGATGATTGCAGTAATTATCTGTTCCTCCGGGTGTTTCTTTTCGGCATTTTCTGATGGCTGAAAGCGTGATAAAGGCCCGACAAATTTGGCATTTCCGGGTAGCGGGTATTTGTGCGAAAGATCGCCGCTCAGTCCGGGATTTTCCGGGTAATCCGGAATCCAGCATTCATCGAAGCGGCTTATTAACAGTCGTGAAACGAGGTATAGCGGATATTCCGCTAACCGCAGCCAGCCTGGTGTCTTAATCATTACCTGGTGTGTGATCAATATACTTGTGGTGTTTGTATTCCACAGCCCATAGCGGTTGTCCGAAATCACAATGTCAAAATGATATTTTTTAATAAGTTTTTTCAATAGGCGATGTTCGCGAATAATGCTGAATACAAATTGCGGTAACAGCAACAGGAGCTGCAAAACCATTTTTCCGGACCGCGGGTAGGATGGTGAAAATCCTTGTAATTCAATGCTTTCCAGTAATGGAAATTCTTGCTGAAGTAAAATAAGAGAGCGTCCGTAACCTGCCAATGTTGCCTTATGCCCATCGTAAATAAGTTGCCTTATAACAGGAATACACCGTGAAGCATGGCCCAGGCCCCAGTCGAGCGGACAAATCAGAACATGCAAAGGTTTTGGCGGCATCAAAAATAGTTTAGTGTCTTATCTTTATACTTGATTTTTCTCTGGCTTAAATTTCAGCAAGAATTTAATTAACAACTTATTACACGACTTTTTATTGAGAATTTATGCTGTTCTATAAAAATGAAAAACATTAAACACCGAACTTAAAATGTTAAAATATTTCAAGCCCCCTCACTTTTT
>CAIXAQ010000556.1 GCA_903917425.1 uncultured Bacteroidales bacterium | reverse complement strand
CAGCTTATTTTTAATATGCTTGATCCTTCGGTTGCTACCGATCGCGTGCTGAATGGCCCTACAAACGAAAAATGGCTGAATCCCTGGATTGATTACCTGAAGAAAATTGGTGTCAGCTACAACCTCGATCATCGGGTTACAACTGTCAACATGAAAGGTGGAAATGTTGAAAGCGTTGTTGTCGAGACCTGGGAGGGTGTTCAGAGTACCCTTACAGCCGATTATTTCATTTTGGCAACTCCTGTTGAACAGGCAGCGGTAATTATTAATGCCGATATGATAAAGGCCGATCCAACAATGGTTAATATTCAAACCCTGGCGAAAAGTGTAAGCTGGATGAATGGAATTCAGTATTATCTGAATGAAGACATAACCATTAATAACGGTCATATCATCTATAGCGACAGCGAATGGGCCGTCACATCAATTTCACAGGTCCAGTTCTGGAAAGACTATGATCTCAGCCAACGATTCAATGGCAAGGTTAAGGGTGTTCTTTCCGTTGATATTTCGGACTGGCTTTATACGACATATGAAGGAAAATTCGCTGACGACTGTACCCCGAGGGAAGTTTCTGAATTGGTCTGGAAGCAAATGAAATCGAGCCTCAACATCAATGGCAAAGAAATCCTGCGCGACGACATGATCGAACATTATTACCTCGACAGGGATATACGCTGGAATAGAAAAGATGGAAAAGACCTTGACGAGGAACCACTACTGGTTAATACAATCAATTCGTGGGACCTGCGGCCGGAAGCATCAACCGGCATCCCGAATCTTTTCCTGGCTTCGGATTATGTCCGGACCAATACCGACCTGGCTACCATGGAAGGAGCAAATGAAGCAGCACGAAGAGCCGTCAACTGCATAATTGAAGCATCCGGGAGTAAAAAGCCGCTTTGCAAGGTTTGGGGACTGCACGAACCAATGTTGTTCAAACCCCTCAAATGCTACGACCGTACACGATATGCCAAAGGCTTGCCTTATTCAATACATATGCCTTTCTGGCTCAAAGCTTTTATGCTTCCCTGGGGAGTAATAAGTATTGTAACTACGTTTACACAGGCACTTATTTCAAAGGTTTTCAAATAATTAACGGGTATCAAAACAAACAGATCATGGAGAGACCAATAATCAACCTTGCCGATTACACTGTTACCCAGCACATCTTCTTTGCTTTGGGATGTTTACTTTGGGTATTTACCTACATCATTGTAATCAGGGGAATAAAGAAAAATGATTTTATAGATATTCCGCTCATAGCGGTTACGGCAAATTTTGCATGGGAATTTCTCTGGAGTTTTGTGTTCATTACCGATATGGGATCATTGTATATGTGGGGTTACCGGATTTGGTTTTTCCTCGATTGTTTCATCGTGTTCGGACTTTTCAGGGATGGCTATAAACAAATCGGCATTGCAGCACTTCGGGATAAATCAAAACTTATCATTGCTTTTGGGATAGCCTGCTGGGTACTGATGCTTTATAACTACATCAAAAATTATGATTTCCCGGTAAGTCATAATGGAGTTTACTCCGGCTATATTATCAATGTGATGATGAGCGCCTTGTATATTCCGATGTTATTACGGCTGGGTGATTCGCAGCAATTCAGCAAATGGGCCGGCTGGTTAAAAGGGGTAGGAACTTTGCTGATCACAGTATTTTGTGTGTTTAAATACAACGATGGTTTCCTTTTGAGCATGTGTGCTGTAACTGCTCTCCTGGATGCAGTGTATATTTACCTGGTAATGCGAAATAAAGCAGTTGCATGATAGATTATAAAGAAAAACTGGCAAGTGTTTTTGGCTATTCATCCTGCAGTGATGAAGAAAGGCAGCGCCGTAGTATTCTCATTATCCTGGTTGGCCTAACATCCTTTGCCGGGTTGATTTACTCCGTAATATATGTATTCCTGGGTGTGAGCCAGGCAATGATAGCTATCCAGATTTATATCGGATTTTCTTTGATTAACCTGGCGCTGTATTATTTCTATAAAAATTACAATTTTTTCAGGAATGTACAACTGGTAGCTATATTGTTATTCCCGACTTTAACCCATATTTTAATCGGTGGATTTGAACAAAGCAGTGTGGTGGTCTTATCAGCAATGATGAGCCCGCTTGGAGCTTTAATGTTTCATACGCCAAAACGGGCAAAGGTGTTTTTTATGCTTTTTGTTTTGATGTTGTTTTTATCGGTAATTATCGACTTGTTTATTCCGGTTGCCAGGATCGATATCCCTAAGGACATCCGAATCGTG
This sequence comes from uncultured Bacteroidales bacterium, assembly GCA_903917425.1. GTDB lineage: Bacteria > Bacteroidota > Bacteroidia > Bacteroidales > UBA4417 > UBA4417. Next base: position 1,043 of record CAIXAQ010000556.1, on the reverse strand, counting down.
TTTTATTTCTTAAATATTGTAATCATTACATCAATCAGTTTTTTTCTGCTGCTCAAATTTGTTTCTGATAATGAGGAGTTTAAAATGGAGTTAAAATCCAAGAATCTTGAGTTATCGGAAGAAAAGCAGCGTGTTGAAGAAACTTTAGCTGAACTTAAAATAACTCAAAACCAGTTAATCCAGCACGAAAAACTTGCATCACTCGGCCAGCTGACTGCAGGTATTGCTCATGAGATTAAAAATCCGCTGAACTTCATTAATAATTTCTCCGAACTGAGCCTCGAACTGATTGATGAGGTTTTTGAAGAAATGAATAAACCAGATAATAAGAATGCTGTAGAAAATATTACAGCCATTCTGGAGGATGTAAAACAGAACCTGCAAAAAGTATATAAACACGGATCAAGGGCCGACAGTATAGTTAAATCAATGCTTATGCACAGCCGTGGCAGTACCGGTGAAAAAGTGCTCACGGCTCTCAATACCGTGGTGAGCGAGAATATGACCCTATCGTTTCACAGCATGCGTGCCAATAAAAATCCGTACAATGTGAGCCTTGAAATAAGCCTGGATGAAAGCATAGGAATGGTACCCTTAATAGCAGAAGACTTTAGCCGTGTCATTATCAATCTTTGCAACAATGCCTTCGATGCCATGCGCGAAAAGCTCACTCATTCAGAAGGATACATCCCAAAACTAAGAGTTACAACCAGTACTTCCGGCAGTAAAGTAATCATTCAGATTGCCGATAACGGCCCCGGCATTCCTGAACATATTAAAGACAAAATAATGCAGCCGTTTTTCACCACTAAGAAAGGAACCGAAGGCACAGGATTGGGTTTAAGTATTACCCACGACATTATTGAGGTTCATGGCGGGGAGTTAAGAGTGGACACAAAAGAAGGCGAAGGTGCTGAGTTTACAATTATTTTACCAGTATAACTAAACTATATAAAGATGAAGATTTTAGTAGTTGATGACGAAAGAGATATACAAACGCTGTTCGAACAACGGTTCCGTAAAGAGATAAAAGATAAAACCCT